>JAISAX010000145.1 GCA_031266495.1 Opitutaceae bacterium | reverse complement strand
ATCCGCCTGCCAATCGAAAATCGAAAATCCAATGACCATGACCTCGCGCACCGTTCCATCTCCCGCTCCCGTTCCATCCCCCGCTCCCGCTCCCGCTCCCGCGTCCGCGTCCGATGATCCGCGCCTCACCGCCTACGTTTCCGGCGACCTGCCGCCTGGCGAAGCCGAAACCTTTGCCCGTGAAATGGCGACCGACGCCGCCACCCGGACCGAAGTGGACCGCACCCGGCGATTTGTCGCCGCGCTGGAGGATGCCCTCACCTCCGAACCGCTGCCGGAGCCGCCGCCCGATACCGACGTGCCATTGCCACTACGCCTGCGCGGGCAGCCGGTGATGCGTCGCCGCCGCCATTCCATTTTTCCCGGCCTGGCCAGTGCGCTGGCGATTGCCGCGTGCCTTGTCATGGTCGCCGCCCTGCTGCTGCCGACGGTGGGGAGGGTGCGGGAATCCGGCAAAATCCTTGAAGCCCTGCCGCCTGGCACACGAATCGGGGAATACCTGCCGACTCCGGACGAACAAGGCGCGTTGTCCAGGGAACATTCCTGGAATAAAGTTCGGGCATTTCCCGTTCCTCCGGTCGCCATCCTCCTGTTCGTTGTGGGCGGGCTTGTTGTCCTGAGAGCCATCAGGAAGATAAACACCCCCGAACTGATCATGGCATTGATTATCGTCTGTGTGCTTGTGCTGATGGTTTGGGGATCTGTCGGCAGGGTCCGCGAATAAGAATGTTCACGGCCTGCGGACTCGCGTTCGCAGCTACATTCCGGAAGCCGGTGGCGCGGTAGCGCCGTTACGAACTGCTGCTATGCAGACGGCCTTGAAGTGGCACGGGCATCCTTGCCCGTGGACGACGCGCAGCGTCGCCAGTTTGCAGGGGGAGGAAACGTTTGCGGCGCGGAGCGCCGTCCACGGGCAAGGATGCCCGTGCCTGCCACACGCTCCGCGTAACATCAGTCAGTTATTCATTCCCCCCGCCCGCCAGCAGGCGCAGCAGCCCCGCCTCGTCGATCACGGGGACGCCGAGTTTTTGGGCGTTTTCCAGTTTCGACCCGGCTTCCTCACCGGCAACAACGTAGTGCGTTTTTTTGGACACGCTGCCGCTTACCTTGCCGCCCGCCGCCTCGATTTTTTCCGTCGCCTGCTCGCGGCCCAGCGTCGGAAGCGTGCCGGTGAGCACAAATGTCTTGCCCGACGCCGGGCTGCCCGCCGCGTTCTCCGGCGCCGGCGGCGGCGTCGGCGCGAGACCGGCGCGTTGCAGGTCGGCCACGAGTTCGCGGTTGGCCTCGTCGTCGAACCACGCGCGCACGGCCTGCGCGGTGATTTCCCCAAAATCCTCCAGCCGCACGAGGTCGGGCAGCGGCGCGGCGGCCAGCGCATCGAGCGAACGAAAGGAACGGGCCAGCGTCTTGGCCGCCGTCGCTCCGACCTGCGGGATGCCGAGTCCGTGAATCACTCGCCACAGGTCGGCGGTGCGACGGGCGGCGATGGCGTTGATCAGGTTGCCGGCCCATGTGCCGCCGGATTTTTTCAGCGGCAGCAGGTCTTCCACTTTCAGCCGGAACAGGTCGGGGATCGTCGTGATGAGCTTTTTTTCCAGAAGCAGGTCCACGATTTCCCGGCCAAGGCCGTCGATGTCGAGGCACGCTCTGGATACGAAATGCGCGACGCGGCGGCGGACTTTTCCCGGACATTCCGGGTTGGGACACCGCCAGGCCACGCCGCCCTCCGCTCGCACGGCGGGCGTGTCGCACGCGGGGCATTTTTCCGGGAAATGCCAGGGGACGCACGAGGGTATCCGTTTCTCCATGACCACGCTGATGACCGCCGGGATGATCTCGCCGGCCTTTTCGATGAGCACGGTGTCGCCGATGCGCACGTCCTTGCGGGCGATTTCGTCGGCATTGTGCAGGGTGGCGCGTTTGACGGTGGTGCCGGCGAGGAGCACGGGGTCGAGTTCGGCCACGGGCGTGAGCACGCCGGTGCGGCCAACCTGGATGGTGATGGCGTGGATGCGCGTCCCGGCGCGGTCGGGCGGGAACTTGAAGGCGCAGGCCCAGCGGGGCGAGAGCTTGCGGGCTTCCTGGGCGCGGCCGGCGGCGTCGGTGCCGCGGTAGCCGAGGATTTTTTGCTGCGCGAAGAGATCGAGTTTCACCACCGCGCCGTCGGTCGCGTAGGCGAAGCCGCGCCTCAGCCGGTCCAGCTCCGCAATGGCCTCGCGCACGGCTCCGATGCCGCGCACGGACCATGTTTTTTCCACCGTCGGCAGCCCCCAGGCGGCGAGTTGTTGTTGGAACGCGGTCTGCGAATCGAAGCCCCAGCCGGGCGTGGTGGCGCGGGATGCGCCGCGGTCGTCGCAGTGGCGCAGGGCGGCAACGGCGTCTTCGGGCGCGGGTTCGCACGCGCCGAGTCCGTAGAGCACGATTTCGAGGCGACGCGAGGCGACCACCGAAGCGTCGAGCAGCTTGAGCGTGCCGGCGGCAAGGTTACGCGGGTTGGCGTAGGCGGCTTCGCCTGCTTCCTCCTGCTGCCGGTTGATCCTGCGAAATTCTTCCTCGCGCAAAAAAATCTCGCCGCGGATTTCAATGAGGTCGGGGAATTTTTTAACGGATACGGATACGGCGGGCGCAGCGGCGGCGGTTTCCGCGGCGGCTTCTGCGGCGACCATGGCGGCGGCAAATGAAAAGAGGTCTTCTTCCAGAGCAGGGGGGGGGGGGGGGGGGGGTGCGAGGGCCGCCCCCACCGGCAACGCGGCGCGCA
>JAISAX010000127.1 GCA_031266495.1 Opitutaceae bacterium | reverse complement strand
GTACTGTTGTTACCGGCCATTTGCGTTTTGGCCTTGTTCCGGTTGATGGCGTCAACAGCACTGGGCATCCCGCGCCACCGCAACCGGTGAGGCGCTTTCCGGGATGCCCCGGAAGCACCCCCCGCCGAAGTGGCACGGAAGGCGTCCCCGCGACGCCCCCTCCCGACCATGCCGCTTCCCGACCAGACCCTTTGTCCGCCCGACCCGACCCGTCCGTTTCCGGACGCCGGCCCGCGTCCCCCCGCCAACCGCCCCCCGGAAGGCGGCTCCCGCCACGCGCAAGGCCCCCGCCGCCACCCGCAAGGCGACGCCCGCCATGCCCTCACCCGGCGACTGCCATCCGCACGGCAACCCCCGCCACCCGCGTGGCGACGACTGCCACCCGCAAGGCGGTCACCGCCATGCCACCTCCCGGCCACTGCCATCCGCACGGCGACGGCCGCCACCCGCAAGGCCCCCGCCGCCATCCGCATGGCCCCCGCTGCCATTCGCCCTTTTTTCACCTCCTCCCGCATGCCTGCACTCTCCCAACCAATCCTGTAACAACAACAAACAAAAACCGGTCCAGTCAAACCCGCCAAACCCATGAGCCAGCACACCACGCGCAGCTACTTCCCGAACGACGCCAAAAGCCGCCTCGTCTGGGCCAACAACCACCTGACCGCCCTTGAGCAACTCGCCGGCGTCCTCGACATCCCCGCCGCCTGGCTCACCGCCGCCCGCGCGGACCTCACCCACCTGGAGAATTTTTACCAGTGGCGCGACCAGGCCGCCGAACTGGCGCGCGAGTACACGCAAGCCATCGAACGCGCCGAATGGGACCTCGGCGGCGAATCCGTGGTCACGCAACCGCACGACCCCGCCACCCTCGGTATTGACAAAACCATAACCATAGCCGCCGGCCTCTACCGCCGCCTCTTTGCCAACATCGACGCCCTGCAACAAAACTCCAGATGCACGCCCGAGGTGAAGCGCCAGCTTTTCATTCTCCCGCCCGAGGCCCCTGCGCCCGACCTGATCAACCTCAGTCCCGCCGCCCGCGCGTACTTTACCGGAGGCGAAATCATCCTCCAGGGCCGCCTGCCCAAACCCGCCCGCCTCTGGCGCGTGCTCGTGGACCGGGCCGACGGCGCGGGCGTGCAAGTGGTCGGCACCGTCGTCGGGGCCAAGTTCACCGACCACCACGAACTCCCCGAAAAACCCGCCACCTGGACCTACACGATAGAATTGCGCGACAAGACCGACACCCCCGTAGGAAAAGTCAGCGTGGTGAGCCTCACCGTCTGGCGAGGCAGCGCCGACCACGGCCCCGAAGCCACCGGCGCATGAGTACCGCTCCATCCCCCCCCCCCCCGGCTCGGCTTGGTTCGGCTCCACTTTGAGTTACTTGCTGAAGTTACGCAGCCGTTACTTGTTCACCGATCACCCGTCTGAAATCTCAAATCTGAAATCTCAAATCTGAAATCTGAAATTTTCCTTCGTCATGAAAAACCACACCGGTCTAATGAAAAACCATCTACTGCACACCCGTCGCCGCGGTTCGTTGTGGCGGACGCTGCCCGCGTTGGCCCTCGCGGCCCTCTTCGCGACCAGCACCGGCTTCGCCCAGAGTACTCGTACCTACTCCGTCAAGAGCGGCGTCTGGTCCGACTCCTCTGTATGGGAAAGCGTCGATGCCGAAATGATAAGTAGCCGTTCTGTATCCGACGGGCACACGGTTACGATTGAGGGAGATCAGTCCGTTCAGGTCAGCACCTTTTTTTCCATTTACGGCCATATGAACATGGAGGCCGGAAGCAGCTTTTTCTGGACCGGTGGCATATTCACTCTCGCAAGCCTTCCAAACGACGACGGTGACTGGTCGCTCGCACGCATGACGCTCGGCTCCGGAGCGACGGCAGATCTCTCAGGGGGGCTTGTCGCTTTGTTCGGCACGGTGGAGATGGCGGCAGGTTCCCACCTCTCCCTGGCCAGTGGTGGGTTGGGATGGCAGAACCTGGTCTTCGACGGCAACGGGCAGGATAGCGCCAATGCCTGGATCTCGACGCCGGTACTTCTGATGGCTACCTTGAATGAGTGGGACGTCGCGAGTGGTTCTTCGAATGCCCGCCCCGACATGCCTGCCGAAGTCGGCCCGTGGTACAACATTGAGCTGAACGGATTCGGCGAGGGCACCTGGTCGCTCATCAGCGGCATCTCCACGCTCGTTGACATAGCCACCGTGATAGAAGAAGGGGAGGATGCGATGGAAACTATTAATTTGAGCGCGCTGGAGAAGATCACGTTGAGCGGAGACAGCGTGGCGAATGCGAGAGCGGAATTGGGTATGGTCTTCGATGAAGGCACGGACACGTACACCCTGACCGTGACCATAACAGCGGTGCCCGAACCCGCCGCGTATGCGACGCTGGCCGGGCTGACGTTGCTGGCATGGGTGGCGATGCGCCGCAGCCGCGGTGCGCACGGTGCGTGCGGCTGACACGCGGCTGATCACGCGGCTGATTTCTTTCCGGAACGGGCGCGCCCCGCGTCTGTTCCGGGTTTTTGTATTCATTATTGCAGACAGAGAATCGGGGGTGGCGGGTCTTCGGGCCTGCCGCCCCCCCTTTTTTTTGGGAGGAAGGGGAGGGGGGGGGGAGGGGGGGGCCGTTTACCTCATCGGCTCCGGCAGTCCGCTACGGATCATGCGTTCGGATGACGTCGGCGCGACATGGTCCGCCCCGGCCAGAATCGCGGACGGCGACTGGCATCAGAGCGCGACGAATGTTCTCATGGCCAACGGGTGCGTTTACCTCGCGCTCGAAAAACGCACGACGCGGGTGATGAACGCCTGGCCGGTCGGCGAACTGGCGCCTGTCCTCATGCGCGCCCGTATCGACGCCGACCTGACACGTCCGGAAAGCTGGACCTTCGCCAGCGAACTCGCCTTTCAGGACATGATCCCCGGCTATCGCGAAAACGATCCGCAGATCGACGGGTTCGGCGTGCCGTTTTTTCGCCCGCAGTATCCGGATCGCGCGCCGGTCGCCGCCGGTCGCCGGCGGTCGCGGGCTGTTGTCGGGCCTGTCGGGTGGGCCGGCGCGCACGTTTTCCCCGCCGGGCTGGCTCGAAACCAACGTCGCCCGGATCACCGATCCTTCGCATTACTGGCATGACCCGGCCGGCAAAACGTTTCACCTGTTGATGCGCGCGCATACCGGCGGCACGGGGTATGCCGCGCTCCTGAAGGTGGTGGAGCAGCCGGACGGCTCGATGGTGACGATGCCCGAAACCGTGCCGTCGGGAAAGCGCATCCTGTTTCTGCCGGTGCCGGGCGGGCAGATGCGGTTTCATCTGTTGCGCGACGAACAGACAAAACTCTGGTGGCTGCTCGGGTCGCAGGCGACCGATTCGATGACGCGCGCGGACCGGCTGCCGCGCGACCGGTACGATCTGCCGAACAACGAACGTCACCGGCTCGTACTGCACTTTTCAAAAAATCTCGTGGACTGGTGTTTTGCCGGTCTGGTGGCGACCGGCGATTCGCCGAAAGAGACCCGCCACTACGCGAGCATGGTGATCGACGGTGACGATCTCGCGATTCTCTCGCGCAGCGGCGATGCCCGCGCCCGCAGCGCACACGATGGCAACCTGATTACGTTCCACCGCGTGAAGGATTTCCGGTCGCTGGTTTACTGAGCGCAGCAGCCCTTGCCTCCAGAGAATCCGGCTGCTGTTTTTTTAGCCGCGAAAGAGCGCCAAGATCATTCTGCGGCTTGACTGTCACGAGCGGAAGAGCAGCACGGGGATCTGCACGCTGCGGATCATGTCGCTGGTGGTGCTGCCGACGAAAAACCGGCGGAGGCGCGAATGGCCGTACGCTCCCATCACCAGCAGGTCGATGGCCTCGCCGGTGACGGTGGACGTGATCACTTCGCCGACTTCGCCGGGCACATGGCTGGCTTCCACTTCGTACCCGGCGGCCACGAGGCGGTCGCGGGCGCTGGCGAGTTCGGTCGCCCGGCCGACATCGGATTCTCCCACGCTGAGCAGGCGACAGCGCAGGCCGTGGAGCAGGGGGGTGTTCAGGGCGTGATCCAACGCCTTTTGCACGCTGGGACTGCCGTCCCACGCGATCAGGATGCGTTCGATGGGCCGGAACGCGCGCGAGGCCACGAGTACGGGCTGGCGGCTCGTGCGGATGACTCGCTCGAGGTTGCTGCCGAGGTGGCCCTTGGCGAAGTCGGCGTGTTCGCCGCGTTTGCCGATGACGACGAGGTCGGTGGTGTCGCCAAAGGTGGCGAGGGCGTCCACGAGTTCGCCTGCCACCACGTCGGTCCGGATGTCGTCGGGTTTCACGCCGCCCTTGACAAGGTGTTCGCGGGCGGCGGCGAGGAGGGCGCGGGAACGGGTTTCGTTGACACGGGTCTGCGCGGCCTCGAGCGCGACGAGTTCGGAGGCGAGCTGCGTCTGCGCGTCGGGCCCGATGACGCCGGAGAAATCGGAGACGAGCGGCACGGTGGTCATCGGTTCCAGCATGTGGAGGACGCGGATGCCGGAGCCGAGGCGGCGGGCAGCCCAGATCGTGTGGTCGTAGGTGCTGGCGGCGTAGATGGAGCCGTCGGTGCAGGATAGAATCGTGGACATGGCGGATGGAGGGTCGGGGGTTGATGTTGCGGGTGGATGCCCGGAGTGGCCGGGAAGGGAACTGCACGGGCATGGTAACGCTTTTTGTGCGTTTCGCCAGGAGAAGATGGACCGGGAGCATGTTTTTCGGGAGAGGCGCCGGGGGCGGCTTCCCGGCATTGCATGGCCGGGCCGGGGGGGGCGGGGCCGCTCCGGCCTTGCGTCCGGGCAAGGTTTGCAGGAGGGTGGCCGCTTTCCGTTCCCGATGAACGCCCCTGCTGCACGCCCCGTCCGTTTTTTTACCCGACGCGGCTGGCGCGTGTTTCTGGGGGTGACTCTCGGCGGAGCGGGGCTGCTGGCGGGAGGGGTGGCGGTCTATTTTTTTATGGAAAACGCGGCGGGCCGCCGCGCCTGGCGCGAGGTCCGGGAGCTGGCCGCGGCCCGCGGCGAGCCGTTGACGCTGGCCGATGCGGCCCCGGGGCCGGTGCGGCCGTCCGATGATTTCGGGGCGGCTCCGGTGTTTGCCGGCGTGTTGGCGGCGGAGGCGGACATCGCCGCCCGGGGCGCGCGCTGGCGGATGCCGGTGGCGGACTCCGAATTGCCGGAGCCGGGTTTCGGCGTGTGGTGGCGCGGCGATCCGGTGCCGCTCGACCAGTGGCGGGCTTACCTGGCGACCGACGACCTGGGCGGGTTTCTCGACCGGTACGCGCCCGATATGGCGGCGGTGGCGCTGGCGAGCCGGCGTCCGCATGCGCGCTTCGCGGTCGATTATTCGCAGAGCGTGTTTTCGGGAATGCCGTATCTGCCGGCGTTGCGCAGCCTCTCGCGCCTGTTCGCGTTGCGGGCGGTGGCGCGTCTGGAAAATGGGGACCGGGCGGCGGCGCTGGCCGATGTGTGCACGGTGTTCCGGCTCGTTGCGGTGCCCCGCGAGGAACCGTTTCTGCTCACGCATCTGGCGGCCAACGCGAACGCCAACTTCGGCTTGCAGGCGGTGCGCGAGGGGCTGGGGCGCGGAGTGTGGTCGGACGAAGACTTGCGGGGGCTTTCGGCCGAACTGGCGCGGCTCGACTTGCTGGGCAGCGGCATGCACGGGTTGCGCGGCGAACTGGCTTTCGGCGCGGAGTACATGGAGCGGCTCGCGCTCGATTCCCGCACGGCGGTGGCGCTGGCCACGCGCGGCGGCTACGAGACGGAGTTTATCCACTACGTGCCGAGCGGCTGGGTTTACCGCAATATGGCGCTGATGGGGCGGCTCTACCTTGATGATGTTTTCCCGTCCTGGGATGCGGAGAACCGGCGGGTGGACTTGCAGCGGTTGCTGGAGGTGGACCGGCGGGTGGCGCAGATGCCGCCGCAGCCTTCCACGATCCTTGCGCGGATGTTCATGCCCGCGCTCCACAAGGCGATCGTCAACTGCGCGGCGACGCAGACGCAGGTCGAGCTGGCCCGCGTGGCCTGCGCGCTCGAATTGTACCGGCGGGGTCGCGGCGCGTATCCGGAATCGCTGGATGCGCTGGCGGCGGTCTTGCCGGCCGGCGTCGGCGAATCGTGGGGGGGCGAGATCGGGGGTATCCATGACCTGGTGACGGGGGAGCCGCCGCGTTACCGGCGCCTGGGGGGCGGCGGTTTCACGCTTTATGCCACGGGCGCCAATCGCACGGATGATGGCGGCGTGGTGGCGGTCAACGAAGATGGCAGCCTTAACCCGATGAAGGGCGACTGGGTGTGGCCGGGGCCCGGGACGCTTCGCTAATGAAGAATGAAGAACTGACGTTACGCGGTGCTCCCCCCCCCCCCCCCCCACACACACACAACGTAGGGGCGCACGTGAATGCGCCCCTACGTGTCGGTTCTGGTAAAACACAGGGCATCCACCACTTTCAATTACACCCTGCTGCGCCCGCACCCGTTTGCGGGATGAGGCTCCGATGTTCGTCAGGGACTCCGGCGACGGTGAACGATGGCGACGAACAGTCCGGCAAATCCGCATACCAGAACGAGTGTGGCAGGCTCGGGAATGGCGACGGCATGAAGGGCGAAGTTGGCGTTGAGCTGCTCAAGCGTGAGCGCGGAACCAATCCAGAGGGAAACCTCATCAAGAGAACTGTTTTCTCCAAGAAAACCGGCGGGTTTGAAGGATGCATAATATCCTGCGGAATAACCACCGACATAAAAAACAGTGCCGCCTTTCGTGAGGTTCTTGTCGCCGTCGGCAGGTCCGGTTCCGTTGCCTACGTTCAGGGTAGTGGACAACAGGGGAGCGTCGAGTTCCGCGGCATTTTCAGAGGTCAGGTAAACCGAATACGAAAACGCTGTCGTGCTTAGTGAACCGGTTTTTTGCCAGACGAACGCCAACTGATACCAGGTATCCGACGCGAAGGTCATGCCTGTCGTGCTGGTGGTGATCGAATTGCCGCCATTCCAGTTGCCATAGGAGAGGTTTACCGTGCGCTGGCCTGTTTCCTCGTCGGTTGCGCCGAGCCAGATTTCAAGGGTTCTGTCGCCGCCTGCATCCGGGCTTCCGATACCGGCCAGGAGAGTGCGGTTCGATGTTGTCGTGGCTCCAGGGTTCTTGAACCAGAACGTTGTCGTGAGACTGCCGTCGTTGAGCAGGTTCTTGGTTCCGGTGGCATAGGTGACGGTGCTGGCCGCGCTTGAAAAACCGGTGAGCGCTCCGCCGGAAATCCCGGCGGGAGTGGTTGTCACGTTGCCCTTGATGGCGCCCGCATGGTCGTTGCCTGTGGCGTCCGGGGCGGTGCCGGCGCCATCGGTGATGGTGGCGTTGTCGAAATTCCACTCCAGGGTGGGCGCGGGGATCACGACGGCGTCTGTCTGCGCATTGCCGGGGGATGTCCCCGCCAGCGTCAGGATCGCGACAAGGACGGTTGTCGGGATAATATGGATACGGGTTGCAAACGGGATTTTCGTTTTCATGGGTGGTTGTGGATTTACGGGTTGCGGACAGTCAGAGGGTCGGGACGGGGAGGATTTTCGGATATTTCGGGAAATCGCCCCAAAGGTAGTCGCGATGATCTTTGGGGTTGCGATTGGTGCCGGGCTTGAGGGAGGCGACGTGGGCATCGAGGAGAAGGATGTGGCAGGTGTTTTTGTGGCGGTAGGTCATTTTGTACCAACTGCCACTGCCGGAGGTGGTGTAGCCGCCGTCGGCATTGTAGCCGGTGGTGGGCCAGCCGCCGTCGCCCTGGGGGCTGCTCGGCTGATAGAGGTGGGAATCGTCCCAGAAAACGACGACGCGCGAGAGGGGATAATCGTCGGTGACACGGATGGTGCCGGCGTTGTTGGGCAGGGCGCCGAGCCATCCGTTTTTGAGGTAACCGGTGCAGTTGGTCCGTGTGGGGAGTTCCTTGAGGACGCCGGGGCAATAAAGCATGTAGTCGCGTCCGCCCATGCCGGATACCACTTTCTGGTCCTTGACGTAGGGGTTGAGGTAACGGAACCAGTGGGTGCCGCCGTTGCTGTGAGGATAAAAAACCTGCTTGTGTTCGGTCAGGTAAACCTGCGTGGCAATGCCGATCTGGCGGAGGTTGGATTTGCACTGCGCGGCGCGAGCGGCCTCGCGCGCGGCGATTGTCACCGGAATCAGGATACCGACAAGAATGCCGATAATGGTGATGACCACCAGCAGTTCGATCAGGGTGAAACCGGAAGCGGCGCGGAGGGCTTCACGTGAAGCCCTTGTCTGAAACGGAGCAATGCTCCGTTTCAGACAAATAAAATGCCACCGTGGCTCAATCAGGGCGGTGGCCAATCGGGCAAATCCGGAAGTAACAGAAGTGAGCGGCATGTGTGACATGAGAGAGAGAGAGGGGGAGGGGGGGGAGTGGTTTGGATTACGCCGAGAATATCAGTTTCCCGTTGTCGTTTCTATACGAAATCGCGTTTTTTTTCTTCAAAAATGCGTCAAGAGGAGATGCTGGCGAACACTCCGCCGCGTCGTTCCCCGTCGCCACCAGTCGCTCCTGTCGCCCCGGTCGGGCGCGAGTCGGCGAATGGCTCCGCCAGCAGGGCGCGGTACCAGTTGCTCCCGTCATATTCGCCGGGGCGCGGCTCGATCAGGCTCACCACCCGGGCTCCCCCTTCCCGGGGTGAAATAGCCTGGAATACTTGCCGCGTTCGATTTGCCACTCCGCCCCGAAGACAAACACCGGCTCGCCGCTTGCCCTGATCGTGGCGGTGCCGTCGCCACCGGGTTTCACCGTTGTCGGTCGTCCCACGGTATCGACCACCGTCAATCCGGTTGCCCGATCCTTCACCGGCAGGCGGAGATTCGTCTCCAGCGTCCAGAATTTCTCCCACGGCTCCCGGTGAAAATTGCGAGGCACGCTGCGTTCGTGTTTCACGTAGCCTTCACTCCGGTTCCAGACCAGAGCGAAGCGACCGCGCTTTCCCTCAAACACCAATCCCTCCGTTTTTCCGGATAACCTGGCATCTCCCAGAAATTTTGCGCCCTCGAAAAGCCAGGCGCAGTTCTCGTAGGCCCAAAGTCCTGCCTTGGGTGTCCAGTCACGACGCAACAGCCCGAAGTAATTTTCCCGAAAGACGGGTTCACCCACCTCGTCCGCTGTTGTTATCCGGTCCTGCCGGTCAAAGTCATCCAGACAGTAATACATCATCCCCCGAACATCCGCCGCGATGGCAAGACCGACCATCAAGACCAGATCCTCCGCCGCCACGCGTTCATTGTTGCTTACGCCCGTATTGGGAGCGCTGGGCGCGTAAAATTCCGACATCCACAGCTCCTTTTTCCCGAACATTCTCAGTGCCTTTCTGATGTCCCTGAGCGTTTGCAGATAACTCCAGTAAACGTCCTCGTCTGTATCCGGCGAACGGGGAACACCGCTGGCGTGGAAGACCAGCAGATCGAAGTCGTTCCATGCGCCGGAATCGAAGATCTTTTTGAGAAAAGGGATGTCAGCGTTGGCCACTACACCGCCCCCCAGCAAAATATCGGGGGCGAGCCTGTCCCGGCTTTTCCGAAGCAGAGGCAGCCAGTCCTTCGCATACTTCTCCGCCCGCGCCGCTTTTTTTT
>JAISAX010000124.1 GCA_031266495.1 Opitutaceae bacterium | reverse complement strand
CGTCATGCCCGACTTCACATCGGCCAACCCGATGCCCGATAACTACTGCCGCGAACAATGGAATGGCATCCTCTCTCTCACCTCGCCAGACGGCGAGGAAATCCCCCCCGCCGACGCGCAGAACTACATTCGCATCGAAGCCCAATCCCAGGACCGCCCGCAGACATTCTACACCACTCCCGACGGCAAGACCTACGCCACCCGCAAACAAGGCATGCACACGCGCTATTCGCAGACCAAGGCCACCGGCTCCGTCGCACCGGCCCTGCAATCCTTCGAGCATGTCTCCGGTGATGATGATATCTGGAATGATCCGGACGAACCCGCCGAACCGGACGAACCCGACGAACCGCCCCCGCTTGCTCGGCCCGGCACGAAGATCAACGATCTGCCCGTCGATCCACGATCCGTCTTTGCCATGCTGACCGGGCTGAACATATCCCCGGTCGGCGATCCCGAGACAAAGCAGATCACCGGTGAGGACGGATCGCTGGCGGTCATTGTCACCACCACTTCCGGCAACGCAGCCCATCCCCCGGAGCAAAAGCGCTTTTTTCTGGAATGCCAGCGCTACACGCGGGCCGAACCGACTCTCGACGTATCCGGAATATCGGAGCGCGAGGACCACACGAAAGTCTCCATGGAAGAGACGCCGGAGAGTTCAGCAGCGAACGGCGCCACCGCCACCCTCGCCACCCCCTGGCGCACCCTCGCCCTGACAGACCCGGCCTTCACAACTCTCATCACCGAGGGCTGGTGTGACGTGGACCTCGCCACCCCGGCGGACGGCGACGACGAGTAGCGCAACGCGGCCTCAACGGCGGCGCGCTGCCGGGCGATGGGCCAGAGCGGGTGGTGTAGGGCGTTTTATTTTGGTTCATCAAAATGTTGCATCATGGCACAGGAGGATCGTAGTCATGACGGAATGCCTGAAATAGATAACCTGCACGAACTCACCAACCTGCTCCGTAACGCCAATCCAGACGAAAGAGAGGCACTCGCCAAGATTTTGAATTGCCCCGGAGAAATCGCCCCAAAACAACTGTCCGATAGATTCATTCGGCTGCGCTCCGGTATCATCGGTCAAATTTTTGCAGGCTACGATTACAAGAGGCTCGTGACCGATGTGGCCGATCATCTGGACATCAAATGGGAGCCTTTGCTGAACGGGCGGGAATGGTCCCAAATCCCGTCATCCGAAATCGAAACCGCCATCGTTGCAGAGGCGTTTCGAAAAATGTGGTCCAATCTAACCCACGAACAACAGGAACGCTTGGCCAAAGACCTCGCTGAAAAATCTGGCGACCCTGATTTCACCAAGCATGTGATAGCTGGTGGTGCATTGTTCCTGGCTGGTTTGGGCGGATTTCAGATTTACTTGTTGGCATCCACCCTGGTCGGGGGACTCACAAGCCTGCTCGGAATAACCCTTCCGTTTGTAGTTTACACTACAATGTCGAGAATCATCGGCATTGCTCTCGGCCCGGCTGGGTGGGGCCTGTTGGCTGCAAGCATCCTATGGGAGTGTACACGTGCATCTTGGTCTCGCCTGATTCCGGGAATAGTATTTGTTGCTTACATACGGCATCGAATCAGCACCAAGCAAGGGCTGCCAAGTTAGCTATCTCCGGGTACTACTTCGGCTGCGGGGCTGCCGCGTTGGCGTAGAATTTTTTGACCCTCGCCCAATATTCGTCGTGCGCCTGCTTGCGGGCGGCCTCCGGCGACAGACCCTCTTCCTTTTCGAGCATGGCGGCACGGGCGGCAATGCGGGCTTCGCGCTTCTTCTTGTGCTCCTGGAATGCCTCTTCATCCAGAGGCGTCCAGATCATGATGTCGGCTCCCTTGAATTTCAGGAATGCCGTGGAATACCAGTGCAGCTTGCCAATCGGCATCATCCACACCGTTTCCTCACTCCAGCCGGTCTCATGGATAACATGGGCGGCGGCTTCAAGGATTTCATCCATATCGCGGGCGCTTTGCCCGCCGCCTTTGTGATGATTGGGCCAGAGCTTGGGCGGCGATTGAAAGTCCGCCAGATAGTCCTCGAAGCGGGAAAATTC
Organism: Opitutaceae bacterium; assembly: GCA_031266495.1. The sequence continues at coordinate 829 of JAISAX010000124.1, read as the reverse complement.
CTTCCGAAAGTCGTAGCGGGAAAAGCGCCAGATTTCCACCAGCTTGCGCCAGCCGCGCACGGGGTTGAGGCGAGGGACGATGCCGCCGGGGGAAAAAGGCGCGGTGCAGATTTTGACCGCCGCCCAAAGGTCAATGGGGGTAACGGCGTCTCCGGTGATGAGCGGAGAATTGACCAGTTCGAGATTGAGCTGATGCCAGAGGCAAAACGGAGCGAGGCGTTTGCCGTACACCGTATGATCGGTATTGGCAAACGCCTCGGTGAATCGTTCGTCGTGAACAAGAATGTCGCCCATGCCGGGCCGGGCGAGTCAATTTCAGGTTCCGTTACCGTTACCACCACCACCACCGCCGCCAGCAGCGTAATCGATGTCCTTGTAACCGCTGCCTTCGAGGCGGGCCTTCACGAAGTCTTCGTTAGACCCCTGGATACTGGAACGCATGACGGGGACCGTGATGTCGCCAACGGTAATCGTGCCTTCAAGCTGTGGCACTTCCATGTCGGAAATATCGCCTTGGGCGAGATCGACAAAGCCTTCGGCACTGGCGTTGTTTTTTTCGTTACCGTACAGATGCGAGGCGACCACGCCATTTTCATCCTTGGCCTGCACGTCGGTTTCAAACTCGCGCCCGGCATCGAATCCGGTGACAGAGACAAGGCCGGTGGCGCTGACACCCTTGGATCCGAAAGCGTAATTGGCTCCTTTACGAATGAGAGGCATAATACCGGAATCGGGGTGTCAACCGGACCGGCAGATGATTAATTTAATCACTGATGTTACGTGGATCGACGGTGTATCGACAGGTTTCGACGGGATTCGACAGGGATGA
>JAISAX010000098.1 GCA_031266495.1 Opitutaceae bacterium | reverse complement strand
CCCCCCGCGGGGGGGGCGCGGGGGGGGCCCGCCGGCCCGGCCCGCCCTGGCGGCAACTGCAGAGGTAAGAATTAAGAATGGGCGGCTTCGCCGTCGCTTCGGCTGGCGGGATGTGTCGGGAGGGAACGTCACATGGGTTTGATATTCTTGATTCTTGACTGACGTTACGCAGGCAGTCGGTCCGGGGAGAGCACGCGTCTCGCGTGCAGTGTTCGGCGTCTCGCCGAACACGGTTCGGATAAGGGTAGCTCGGCTCGACAGAAAAGGCTTGGGCGAGACGCCCAAGCCGGCACGCGAGACGCGTGCGCTCCCCGGACCGTCCAAAATACGTAACGTCAGTTCTCAATGCTTCGTTCTTGATCCTTCATTCAGGAGCGGGAGTTTTTGCGTGATATGAAGGCAGCAGCGAGACCGACGATGCCGGCAATCGCTCCCCAAACACCAGGCTCGGGGATGGAGCCGCCGCCAACTTGCGTTCCGGTCAGCGCCTCCTGCAGGGTTGTGGCGAGGCGTATTTCGTCGATGCGGAAATAGACATCTCCCCCCGTGTCGTTTTTTTGGGGATTCAGGCCAACCGTCAGGGATGCGCCGGTCAGCGCAACGGTGCCGCTCGTCAATGTCGTGGTGACGCGAGATGTCACGGTATTGGCGCCTGAATTACCGATCGACGCGGCATTGAGCGTAGTGGCGGTGACGCCACCGTTGGCGACAAACCAGTTGTATTGGTTCTCGCTGACAACCCATAAGGTCGCATTGCCGGGGGCGGCGGAGGAAAGCGCCGTCCCCACGTTGGTGAACTCGGCGATTGCCATGTAGGTCGTCCAGCCCTGAAGCGACTGCGAACCGCCTGTCGTCGCGGAGCCATATGCGAGCGCAGTCGAGGTGCTGTCGGCCGCGCTGGCCACGGCCTGTGCCTGGAGTCCGCCTATCTGCACACGGGCGGCAGCGCCGCCACCCACGCGGTCGCCGCCGGCATCGATGCGGAACAGGTAGCTCAGGTAAAGCGTGCCCGTGGCTGCCTGTGCTGCGGAGCCGATCTTGATTGACTCGCCTCCATTGGCCCATCCCGAACCCTGCGACAGGCGTCCGCCATTGACCGGAATGTCGCCGAAGGACAACGCAGTCACCTCGCGGTAAATCTCGTTATTCCATTGTCCTCTGGTCCATGAACCATCAAGGCCGGTCGCTGCCTCATTTACGGTCATCTTGCTCAAGTCACCGCCGGCTGATCCGTAGTCGAAAGGATCATACACAAGCAGGGTTGCGTGTGCCTGCGCGGTGAGAAAAAGGGCGATGGCGGTTGCCGCGGTGGATGCGACAAAAGATCTGCGCGAGGCAAGTGGCGAGGATCGCGGAGCGGACGGTGTTTTCGGATGTAATGGAGTTTTCATGTCGGAGTGTCGGAAGTGTGGTTTGCTGTCAGTGCCCGGAATGGGAGGACCGCTGCGGGTGCCGCGGCGAAGGGAGAATGCCCGAAGAATTCTCGACAGGACAACGGTCCCGGCTTTTTACGTAAAAATCACGCGGACCGGGACGAGAAGAAGAACACACACACAATCAGCGTTTCGTTATCGGCTGGTCGATGTTCCGCGCCTTGGGCAACAGCAGCGTCTTCCCCGGCTGCCAGCGTCCGGGGACCAGCGTGGCGCTGCGGATTTCAGGGACGCCGTAGTCGTGTTTCTGCATACGTGCGATGACGGCGTCGGCGGCCATCGCGCCGATTTCGCGTTTGCAGGCCCACACGCCCGTCCAGTCGGCGCAATCGTCTTCAAGCGCGAGGTGCACAACGCCAACCTGCCGCGGAACCCGAAAACCTGCCGCGCTTACGGCGGCAACCAGTTCACTGTGCTGGCCGATCACGGCATCGGGACGATGCTGGCGCATCCAGGCCGCGAGGCTGTCGCGCATGATGCCCGGATGCTTGTTGATGAAAAGAGGGACGTGCTCACCGGACGGAATACGTTGCTGGAAATAATTGACCGCTGCGCGCAGGGCATGAGAAGAGCGACGTTCCGCCTGCCCTTCCAGATACACCCCGATCCGCCGATAACCACCGCGACGGAGTATTTTCAGCGCCAGGGTCATGTTATAGAACCAGTCTTGCGCGACACGGTGGATTTGCGGAGCGCACAGGACTTTTTCCTCGAACGACACGCAGGCAAAATGCTGCCAGTCGAGTTTCACATGACCGAGGCCGAGTCCGTCGTGCGGCGGAGCGATGATCACGCCGTTAATGCCACGCGTGTAGAGGATTTCCGAGAGGCGGACGCTGGTCATGCCGCGACTCTGAAGCCAGAATTCCTCAAGTTTGTAGCCGAGTTGAGTGCAGCGCTTTTCCGCGCCTTCGAGGTAAGGCGTGAGATAGCTGTAACGGCGCCAGGCGCCCTGTTTGGTGCTGGCGTTGAGCCAGGCAATGGTGACGGGACTCCGTGAAGTGGTTTCACGGATACGCGTCATCCAGGTGGCGAGACGGGCATCCGGAGCGTAACCGAGTTGCCGCGCGACGATCCGGATACGTTCACGCGTGACGGCGGCGGCGCGGGGGTCGTTGCGCAGGGCAAGCGAGACGGTCATGCGCGACACGCGGGCGGCGCGGGCAATGTCGGCAAGAGTGACAGGAGAATTGCGTTTCGGGGAGGTGTCTTTCATGTCCGCAGACAAGTATCCGCCCACGAAATTCATGAAAGGGCACGAAAAAAATACGCGCCGGAATCAGGCGTGTTTTTTTTTCCGTCCGGTTTTCCGGACTTCCGGAGGATTCGCGGACTACTGCGGAAACACGGGAACGGTCGCCTCGACGACTCCTTTTGCATCAACCCGGCTGATTTTTATTTCGCCCGGGGCAGTGCCCTTCTCGCGCCAATCCCTCAGCAAGCCCAGCCAGTCGGGACCGCGGTTCATCCAGTCCCAACTATGCCCCATGCCGGGGATGATCCAGTAGCGGAAAAACTCGCGGGTGCGCTCGCGTCCGCCCTGCCGCTCCGAAACGCGGTTGTAATAATCGAGCGTCGCGTGAAACGGCACAATCTGGTCCACCGCCCCGGAAGACATCAGCAGCTTGCCGCCCCGCGTCCTGAACGGTTCCAGATCGGTGTTTTCGGCGTCGAGGTCAGGGGACAACGCCGCGTGATATTTTTCGTAATCACCGGCAAAATCAAATTTCCGGAAATCGAACCCCTCTCCGAACACCCACTGGAACGGATAAAAATGCCCGGCGCCGCTCCACAACGAAGCGCCAAAAGGCACGCCATCGAAAATCTTTTCACCGGTGTCGGCGCGGCGCGGTCCCTCGAAAAGTTTTTTCAGCGCGGCGGCATGCGCCGGGGTGAGGGTTGGATCTTGTTCCAACGCGAGGCGGATAACCGCGTCGATGTCACCGGGCTGCAAAACCGGGTCGGCGACGGTTTTCCCGGCCAACTCCTTCGGGCCGCGCGGAGCGAGCACATCGTATCCGGCCTGGCGGACTGCGTCCTTCTGGGACTCGGTGAACGGGCATTTTTGCAAAATCTGTTCGCTCCAGACAAAATACGCGTGCAGGGCGACGCGGCGGTGAGCGGGCACACCGGCGACAATCCCGTCATAGTCTTCCGGATACCTCTGCGCGAGGGACAACGCCTGCTGCCCTCCCGTCGAACCACCCGTGAAATACGAGAACTCCGGCGCCCGTCCGTAAACGCTTTTGGCGATTGCCTTGCCGACCACCGCCGTCAGGTGCGTGGCGCGGTGTCCGAAGTCTTTCCATACATCGGGATTGCCAACGCCCGAAACCGTTGTGCCGAGGTCGGAGTACGCCTGCGCGTAGCCCTGCCTGAGCGCGCCGACAAAAGCCGTGTTTTCCCGCAAGGAGTTGCCCATGCCTCCGGTGCCGAGGCCGAGGAAGCGCCCGTTCCAGTTCTCTTTGTCGGGCAGCCAGATCTCCACGCGGATGTTGGAGCTTCCGGACGGGTGAAGGTTCAGCCGGACGATGGTGCGCGGTGGCACGTTTGTGACAACCGTCCCCTGGGGGCTGGTAATGGTGTCCGCGATGTCATGCGTCACGGTGCAATTATCAAACGCGAGACCCAGTGTGAGAAGCGCTGAAGTGATGGTGGTTGTCATGGTTATCCGATACAGTCTGCCGGGAGCGGCGGAAGAAGCAAGATCGGTCTGTCGGCGGGGGGGGGGGGGGAGACGAATGACGAAGTGATGGTACGCATTCCGGAGGTAGGGGCTTCGCTTGCGAAGCCCGCGATGACTTGGGGGCATCGCAACTTCGTCCGGCTGGCGCGGGCGTCGCAAGCGACGCCCCTACCTCCGGTGTGCGTAACTTCAGTTCTTGATTTCTCATTCCCCCGTGTCAGCGGGGCCAGCTACTCGCCCCAGTAGAAGATGCTTTCCGGGGTGCCTGGCACGGGCTTCCCCGTGAAGGCGAAGAGAGGGTCGGTTGTGGACATTGAGGCGACATGGCCATCCACAAACACGAGATTTGCCATGCCGTCATGCGCCGCCCACGGCGGACGCCCGTTGCCCCAGACCGATGTGAAAAAGTTGATCCCCTCGCCTCCCCAATTCCCGTCCGCAATCAGAGCCGTCCGGGACGGCTGCCGGATGCTTTCGATTGTACGGCTATCAACATCCGTCCAGTAGCCGGTGTTGGTGCCATCGGAATGGCGATTGAGGTCGCGGTTGAGGCTGTAGTTCTTGTTCTCGTCGGGCAGGAGCTTGCGGCCCGAAGGACACAGGTAGATGTTTTTGCGATCAAAACGCAGGGTCCAGCCCATCCCGTCCATGTAACTGCCCGTGCCATACAACGACTCGTTCGGACCCCCGGCCAAGGGGAGACGGCCTTTGCAGTCCTCCACATGCAGGCGCCACTGGAGACCCTGCTGGCGCAGATTGGACAAACAAGTGGCCTTGTGCGCCGACTCGCGAATTCTGGATACAGTTGGTATCAGAATCGCAGCCAGGATACCGATGATGGTAATGACCGTAAGAAGTTCGATCAGCGTGAAGGCGGATCGGGCGGATCGTGGAAACGGGATGGTTGTTTTCATGACGGCGGGGGGGGGGGGGGGCGGCAAGCGGGCGCGGACAATGTAGAGCGGAAATTCGCCGACCGTGGCGGCTTCGGGCGAAACCGGATTGCCCATGAGGTCGAGAACAGTGTCGCCCGGCTTCAGTTGGGTGGCTGTCGCGAGCGGGACAGGATTGACCGACCAGAGGACTTCGACAGGACCACGAAGCGGAGTTTTTCCGAAACGGGCCGTGAAAATCCGCTCGTTGCCGGAAACGAGCGGAGCCTCGAAGCCGGCGGCGGGCGCGTCCTCGGTCAGGGCAACCATCGTGGCGTGGGCGGCGAGACCGGGACCGGGAATGCCCGTGTTCTCAATCATGGCGCTGCAAAAATCGTCCTGAAGCTCGCGGCCCGACTCGTTCGCGGCGCAATAAAAGTTGACCAGGCGTTTGACGCCCGCCGCCTTGAAAAACATCGCCGCGCGCACCTGGAGCGCGGCGCCCCGGATGGCCGAGGGACTGCCGGAAACCGGCATCCGCAGAGTGGAGAGCCAGCCTTCCACGCCATAGCCGCACTCGGTGATCCACAGCGGCATCGTCTCGCCCAGCCGGTTTTGGCGGGCGCGGTAGCGCTCCAGAATGGGCAGGGCGTAATCGGTGTCGGGGCTGCCTCCGCCGGAGAAGAGTTTGTAGTAATGGAAGGACCAGCCGTCGAGCAGGCCGCCCGCACCCCGGTCGAGCAGTTTCCACGAGAGATCAGGGTCGGGGTCGGCGGAGGCGGCGGCAAGCAGGGTGAAGGGTTTGCCCGAGGCTTCGAGCGCCTCGCGGGCGGAGCGTATCAGAGAAAACATTACATCGTCCTTTTTCACGCCGGGGCGGACGTTGAGGTAACCGCCGTCAGGCTCGTTCCAGACTTCCCAGGCGGCGACGCTGGGGCCAAAGGCCTCGAAGGCGCGGGCAACGTATTCCTTCCACTCGGCCATGCTTTTGGGCGCCCATGCCCTGGCCCAGCGATTGCGGACGAGGCTTTGCGGGTCCTTGTCGATTTTCCAATCGGGGGCGGTGGCGAAAAGGCCGATGATCCGGAAGCCTTGCGCCCTGGCGGCGGCGAGCGGCGCGGTGTCGAAGGACCATTGGCCCGGCTCGCGCTCCACCGCAAGCCATTGTGTAGTGAGCGGCGGATACAGGCGCAGCCAGCGGAAACCGGCGCGGCGGGCGATTTCGAGGTTCCATGGCGTCAGGTCGCAGTGGCTGCCAAAGAAGGAATCGGGCCGCTCGGCGGGCGCGGGGATTTTCGGGAACACGCTGTAAATCTGCTCGGCGAGGGGAAGCGGACCGGATCGGGAGGGAGGGGGGGGGGAGGCGTGCGCGCGGGCGACGACGGTGACGGCGGTGACGGCAGCAGCAGGGGTGACGGCGGCGGCGTTTGTATCCGTCGCCGTGATTTTGAATGCGCCGTATTTTTTCGTCGGCACGTTGAAGGTTGCCTCGCCGTAGCCGTCGGGATCGGTTTTGAGCGTCACGGTTTCGGGCGCGGCGAGCGGACGGTCGAAGTAATCGAGGACGGTGATTTTGCGGGTGATGGTGGCGCGGGGTTTTTCGTTCGCGACAACGAGTTTGAAGGAGGCGGCGGCATCGCGATCGAAGAGATGTGCGAGCGGCGTCCCCGGTCCCGCGTGGATGGCGTGGGAGGGGCCGGCAATGAGGGGCGGCGCTTCATTTGCGCCGTCTTCCCGGACGGATACGGCGTCGAGTTCCCAGGAGCCGGCATTCTGAAAGGCGAAGCGCACCGTATAACATCCTTCGCTGGAGGGTTTCAGGATGATCGGGACGGAATACTCCTTCCACACGGAGGAACCCGGAACCTGCTGGTCCTGGATGGTTTTTGCGTAATTTTTCCCGCTGCCCATGCCGACGCGGAAGGACGCGGCGGTGTCGGAGCGCGCCTTGAAGGCAATCCGCAACTTGTGCCCGTATCGGGCAGGAAAATACGCGCTGGTGACGATTGCCTGCGCTTGCGCGGGAAGGGTGAACGCAAGGTGCCGTTTCCCGTGCGGGGAGGGCGCGTCCGGGGTGGATTCGCGCGCTTCGAGCCGGGCGCCGGACGGCGCGGGGATGGAGTTGCCCGAGTCGTGCCACGACCAGTTTTCCGACGGTTTGGCGAACTCGGTCTTGCGGAAGGTCGCCGTCCAGCCGTCCAGCCCGGCCTCGAAGGAAGGGTTGCGCACCGGGTTGGCGGTTGGCGGAGCGCCTTCCTCGACGGCGGGAAGTTCGCGCAACGATATGTCGTCGATCCAGAAATAGCGCGCCATCGTCCATTGGCCGATGGAGATGCTGGCTTCCTCGTGTATGTCGCGCGGCATGACAATGCGATAGACGTATTCGCGCCAGTCGTCTTCAAGCGGGGCGTTGGTGCGGAAGAAGACGCGGTCCACGGGGGAAAACTGGCGGATCATGACGTCCAGGCTCGGACCGTTGCTGACGCCACGCGCCCAGAAGCGGAGTTCGAGGGCGCAGCCTTGCCTGATTTTTGGCAGGGGCCAGTTGAGGTGGCCGCCGCCGGAGCGCAGGCAGTACTTTCCCGAGCGGGGATTGTCCGTCACGCGGGTTGCGTTGGCGTTTTTGTCGTCGGGGAAGGCGGGCACATTCCAGCGCCAGGCGGGTGGGTGGGTGGCCGTCTCCATATCGGAGTCGAGCAAAACGGCCAGTTCGCCGGAAGGAGTGTTTCCGGTGGCGCTGGCGGCTGCGCTGGCAGGGAACAAAAGCGCGCAAAACAGCGCGAGCAGGGCAGTGGCGGCAGTGGCGTGGTGCATGATGCTGGGGGGGGGGGAGGGGAGGAAAAATTAATAATTAATAATTAATAATTAAGAATGGGCGGCTTCGCCGTCGCTTTGGCTGGTGGAATGTGTCGGGGTGAAATGTTGCATGAGAGGGGAAATTCCTGACCGACGTTACACGGATCGTTTGGCGGGGCTGCGCTTGCGAAGCCCGTTGTGCGCCGGTTGCGCCATTCGCGGGCTTCGCAAGCGAAGCCCCTACAAAAACGATGTCGGCGTACCTCCGTTTGGTCAGCGGCGAGCGGCGAAATGGCGCAGGCCGAGAGCCGCGCCACCCAGCGCGGCGCCGAGCAACGCGGCGGTGGTGGCCGGTTCGGGGACGGCAGGGGGAATGGCCGTCGTCTGAATGTAGCTGACGAGGGCGTTGCTCGACTTATTCCACACTTCGTTGTTTTTATACAGGGCGACGCCGGGGATGTTGCCGGGGGTGACAACGAGATAGAGGGCGGTCCAGTTGTCGGCGGCGGCGGTGACGAAGGAGAGCAGGATGCCGTAGGACGTGTTGGCCGCGAGTGTTGTGCCCGGCAGGTCGAAGGTCAGGAACGAGAGGTTCGGCACGTCGCCGCTGGTCCACACGGGGAGCGTGGCCGTCCCGAGCGAGACTGTGCTGGTGATTTCCGGCGGAACGGTGCCTTGAGTATTGTAGGCGGTCGTGAAAGTGAGCAGTGAGACCTCCACCTGCTGACCGCCAACACCCTTGATGACGCGAGCATCATCGAGCCAGTTGGCCCCGTTGTCGTCCCGGTAGGTGCGGGTGATTTGCACGGTGAACTTGTCGAGAATACGCGCCTCGGTCGTGGTGAACGTGGCGCCGACCTCGGCATGGTCGGACGTGCTGTTGTAGTTGTGCCAGTTGTAGGTGTTGGGGGCGACAGAGCCGTCATAGTAGGCGCCATATTTGTAGCCCGGCTCAAGTGTCGCCGGGTTCTCGTGAGTGACGTTTTCCGTGGGCGCCACCGTGGTGAAAGTGGCGGTGATGGATTGCGCCGTGGCAGGGACGGCAAGGAATGCGAAAGCGGCGCCCGCCGAAAGCAGGGCCGCGCGGAGTATCCGGATTGTGGATTCGTTTTTCATGATGGTTGTGTGGATGGGAAAAATAACAGGAACAAGGGGGGGAGAGGGGGGGGGGGACGAATTAAGAATTAAAAATAAAAAATGGGCGGCTTCGCCGTCGTTTCGGCTGGTGGAATGTGTCGGGGTGTCGGGGAGGAACGTTGCACGGGTTTGGAATTCTTGATTTTTAACTGACGTTACGCGGAGCGTCGTTTTTGATCGTTTGAGGGTCGGCCCAGGCTTCCCGCCACTTTCAATTATATCCCCCCCGGGGGGGGGGAGGGTGAACGTCAGTGACGGCGTGTCGTGGTCGAGGGTGATCGTTCTTGTGTGAGTGCGGCCATCCGGGGTTTTCAGGGTGATTTCGTGGTCGCCGAGGAATGCGCGGGTGGTGGCGAAACCATCCGGGGCGGTGACGAGAGTGGCGTTGGTCCACCATGCTTTTTTGACGAGATCGAGCCAGACCCGTCCCCACGGTGTCATTGTCCAGTCATTACGGACGAGGGCGGCGGAGGGAAGGTAGTGGTTCTTTTCCCAAAAGCCCCAGGTCAGGATGCCGTTGACGGAGGGGTGGCTGAAACAGGCGGTGAGAAAGTCGCGGGTGTAGTCGCGCCTGGCGGCGTCATTGAGGGAGTTGATGTCGAATTCGGTAATTTTTATCGGGAGGCCGAAGCGGGCAAGCCGGTCGAGTTCGGCGAGGACGCGCTCGGGCGGACAGAGAAGGTGTCCGAAATGGCTCTGGACGCCGATGCCTTGCAGAGGGGCGCCGGCGGCAAGGAGGTCGGCGATTTGTTTTTCATAAAAATCCTTGTGCGCGGTTGGCGCGCCTCCATTGGAAAAGTGCGCGTAGTCGTTGATATAGAGTTGCTGCGCGGGGGCCAGGCGACGGGCGAGTCGGAACCAGTCGGCAACGATGCCGGGGCCGTGCGGGTCGATGAGATCGTGATTGGAGTACGTTTCGTTGACGACATCCCATTCATACGTAAAGCCGTCGGTCCGGCGGAGAATGTCAGTGAAGTGGGCGGTGACGCGGGCATCGAGTTTTTGGCGGTCGGCGGCGATGTCGCGCAGGTCGGGCGGAGTCATGCTGAAGGATGGCCAGACGAGACAGTGGCCGCGGATACGGATGTTGTTCTCCCGAAGCCAGCGGAGGCGTTCGAGCAGCGCGGCTCGCTGTCCGGCGTTCTGGCCTTCCCACCATTTCCACTTCAGGTGACTTTCGATGGTCACTTCGTTGAAGTTCTCCGTGATGAAGCGGCGGTATTTCCCGGCATCCGGAGAATCCTCCACGAGCGTGCTCCCGGAGATGGCGGAGCCGAATGGAAAGGCGTGCCGGATCATGCGCTTGTACAGATAATCCGGATACAGGGACTCCGTCCGCGGATACGACGCGAATGGACAGGGCGGCTTTGCGATGTTTTTCGATACGGGCCGCCGCGGCGGTTCGCCAGGGAGCGTCCGCCTCGCGTCCCGCGTAGTTGGCCACCGTTACGGGAAGGGAGCCGGGTTCGCAGCCAGGGCCGTGGTTGAGAATGCGGATACCGGCGATCTGGATGGTTTGCGGACGATAGCCGAGACGGAAACAGATTTGCGCGCCTTGCGGGGCATAGCCGGAATCGGGAACGGGATTGTATCGCGTGGAGCGGGCGGGACGAGGGGCGACACGGAAAGGGATCTGGTACTGTTGCCAGTCCTGCCCGGCGCGCGCGTCGAATGTGATGGATTTTTTGAAGGTGTCACCGCGTTCCTCCAGAGTGAATTGCGTGGAACCTTCGCCGGTTTCGGCGGCGCTGGCCAGAGTCCGCAAATAAAAGCCGACGTGGAGAGTATCCCCGGGTTCGAGCGCGACGGGAACGGGAGCGGATATCTGGATATCGTAAACGCGGGGCGGCTCTTTTTTGGTGCGCGCCTGAATGGCCTGGGTGAAGCCGGGGCCTTCGGCGGGGACGATGGAGAGTTCGACGGCATCGGTGACATAACCGCCAGTGGGAAGGAGCGCAGTGACGGGATTCGGGAAGATGTCGCTGCCTCCCGGCGGCGGCGTGACGGCCAGTGTCGTGGCAGCGGCGGCAAATGAAAAAAACGTCGCGCAGGTCATGAAGTGGTTCGTGTGCATGGGTTCGTTTTCTTCATTCTTCATTCTTAATTCTTAATTTCCCCGCGTCAGCGGGGAGGGGGGGGGGAGGTTCATTCGCCGTACCAGAAGATGGATTCCGGCGAACCGCCGTTGGAGGGAACACTTGTCACCGAAAACACCGGATCTTCGGCCTTCCGTGATTCGACGTGCCCGTCCACGAAGACAACATTTGCCACGCCGTCGTGAACGAAGTCCGGGACCCTGCCAACGCCGAAGAGCGCATTGTAATAATTGAGTGCCGCGCCATCGTCATTGCCATCGGCGAGGAGCGCGGTCCGGACCGGATTCTGGAGTGTATCCATGGAACGACGACGCACCAATTGCCACGTGTCATTGGCATTGCCCAAGAGCCGTTTGTTCAGGTCGCGATTCAGGCTGTAGGTTTTCGCGGTGACCGAAAGCGCGGGTTTTTTTGCAACCTGCACGGGGCAGCGTGTTATTTTCGCGATGGAGGCGTTGCGGGCCGTATCCACCGTCCATGTGTTAACCAGGTAGTCAATCCACGCGTGTTGTGATCCTCCCTTGTCAACACGGTCGGGATCTTCCGCTGCGGCGATCGGGATGAGCCCTCCCCGCTCGCTTGTCTCTTGCAACCAGACCAGCGCGAGCTGGCGCAGATTGGAGACGCAGGTTGCTTTTTGCGCGATTTTTTTGACCTTGCCGACAGTGGGGATGATGATCGCCGCAAGGATGCCAATGATGGCAATGACGGTCAGCAATTCGACAAGGGTGAAGGCCGCAAGCAGGAGCCGCCGGCTGCCAAAAGTGATGGGCATGGTTTTCATCATGTATCCTGATTTCTGATTCCTGATTTCCGGGGGCCTGTGTATTGCCTTTGCCTTTTCAGCGGCGATGGCGGCGCAGGAACACGAGGGAGGCGAGAATGACCGCGCCCGTCAGCAACGCGCTTGTCGAGGGTTCGGGAATCGAGGTTCCGCGTGCGGACAGCGCGTAAAAAATCAGTCCGTTGTTGCTGTTCGTCCAGTCTGTGTGGGTGCTGTCCTTGTAATAGACACCCGGAGTGGCGCCATAACGGATGGCAAGATTCATGCCCTGGTTGGCAGCAGGGTTCACAAACGAAAACACGAGGCCATAAAGCGTCCCCGCGGAAAGGCTGGTGTCGGGAACCTCGAATGTAATGTATTTTCCATTATACCACTCCGATGAACTGTTTTCGGGGAGGGGGGTTGGCATCCTGCCCGTCCATGTGGCGATGGTTTGCGTGGGAGTCACGGACGCGCCTTGCGCCGGGATTGTCACAAGCGAGACATTGAATTCCGCGTTTTCCAGGGCCGCCCTGTTGCCCGAATACCAATCCGCCCAGATCAGGAACGTGAACTTGTCGAGCGTCACATTGGTATCGACCGAAAAGGTCTGCATGATGTCACGGAATTGATCGGACGCACTCTTGTGCCATGCATAGTTGTTGCTCGGTATGTCGGCGGTGATGGAAGCGACAATATTTTCCGAGGGAGCCGTTGCGCTGAAGCTGACCGTGACGTCAGGCGCGGCGGCGCAAGTTTTTTGGATTGTCGCGGCGGTGGCGGCGAGCAGGGCAGCGGCGAGCGCTGCGCGCTGGATGTTCGTTACGAACGATTTTGCGAGGTTCATGATCGGGATGCGGGTTGGTTGGTTTGGTTGGTTTGGTTGGTTTGGCGGATGAATGGGAGACGAATGAAGAATGATAAGAGAGGCGGCTTCGCCGTCGGGTTTAGTTGCTCGGGTTATGAACGGGACGAGTGTATATGTACATTTTCCGAATTCATCATTCGTCATTTCCCCACGTCAGCGGGGGGGGGGAGGGAGGAGGTTCAGGATTCGGTTGCAGACAGGCGACGGGCAGTCGAGACGTCAGGCGTATCGTTTTCGTGGAGACAGAGGCGGGGAAGCGTCTTTGTCGTTGCCCGGTTGATACTGGATTCGCGGATTACGAGACGGGGTTCCAGCACGAGCGACGGGATGGAACGCCTTGTTTTCCTGTCCGCGCACCTCACCGCCATTTCGAGGGCGCGGACGCCCATTTCATGAAAGGGGATTTCGAGCGTGGTGAGCGGGACGGGAGAATGGAGGGCGAGTTGTTCGCCGTTGCAGCCGGCGATGGCAATGTCGCCAGGGATGTGCAGGCGCAGGTCGTAGAGGATGCGCTGGAGCATGAGAGCCACGTGGTCATCGACACAAAATATGGCTTCGGGACGTTGGGCCGGATTGGCGGCGGCAAGCCAGTCGCTGGTTTCGTAGCGCCAGGTGTCGCGGGCGTATGTCTTGAGAACAGGTTCGAGACCCGCCTCGCGCATGATGCCGAGGTAACCGCTGATGCGGTCCGCCGTGCTGTAGTGGTTGCCGCTGGTGCCGGGGGCAAGCATGGCGATGCGGCGGAATCCGCGCCCGACCAGATGCGCGGTCATGAGGCGGCCACTGACGACGTCGTTGACGTAAACGGCGTTGGTCGTCCGTTTCTCGTTGAGGTAAATGACCGGGACGCCGGCGGCTTCGACCGCGTTTTGAAATATTTCTCCGAGGGCGGTCAAGTTGGCGATGATCAGCGCGTCGAGCCCCTCCTCGCGAAGCGCGCGGGGGATGTCCGCCAGTTCACCGGCCTCCTGGGGGACGCGGACGAAGACGATGTTTTGCCCGGCGCGGGCGGCGGCTTCGGAGAGGCCGTTCAGGGTAGGTTCGGAGAATGCGTAATCGCCGGGTCTTTTTCTGAATTCGAAAAAGCCGATGTTGTGAAAACGGCGGGTGCGCAGGGCGCGGGCGCCGGGATTGCCGCGGTAGTTCATCTCGCGCGCCGCATCCTGAATGCGTTTCAGTGTCCCGGGACTGATGCGTGTATTGCCTTTGCCAGTACCGCCGGAAAGGGCCTTGCTGACCGATGACGGGCTGATGCCAAGCTTGAGGGCGATGTCGGTGAGTGTGGCTTTGCGCATGGGGGAAGGGAGGGGGGGGGGAGACGGGAGGCGGGAGGCGGTTTCGGGTGGATGCGTTTTTGGCGGGAGCGTTTTTGGCGGGAGTGATTTCGACGGGAGAGGTTTTGCGGACTTGACCTAGCGTTGGGTCAAAAGACATTTTCCTGATCGATATGTCAATGTTTTTTTCGAAACCAATTTTGTCCATCGCCGGAAACCGGCTCGTGGAGTCGGGGCTTTTTCAGTCGTGGAAAGACCCGGTTTCAGGGGTCGAAAGTTTTTTGCTCGAGACTCGCGTGGCGCCGTTCAGGCAGTCGTTTTATTTCGTCAATCCGGGCATGAGCGCCGACGGGCGGTTTTGCTGGTTTTATTGCGCGTTCCCGCCCGCCGGCAGCGCCGGCCTGGGGCGTTCGCTGGCCGTCGCCGATCTGGTTAACGGGACCGTACATCATTTTCCGGAAACGATGTTTTCGGACGCCTCACCGATGGTGGACCCGCTCTCGGGCGAGGTGTACTGGTGCAGCGGGCTGGAGGTCTGGAAGCGCAGTCCGTTTCCGGATACAAAGCCGTCGCTGGCGGGGCGTTTCCCCGAAAAACTGGCGCGCAATCGCGGTCCGCAAAAGTTGGCCACCCACCTGACTTTCTCGGCGGATCGCAGGGCGCTGAATCTCGACGCCGCTTTTTATTCGGAATGGTTCATCGGGCACATCCCGCTCGATGGCGGCGAGTTTGTGCTCTGGGAAAAGTTTGACCGCGCCATGGACCATGCGCAGTTCAGTCCGGTTGACCCGGATGTGCAGTTGATCGCGGAGGATTTCTGGGTGGAACCGCGGACGGGAGAGATCCGGTATATCCGGAACCGGATGTGGCTGATCCGGCGCGGCGGGCTGGCGATGCCGATTTTCCCGGAACCGCAGGCGTCCGTCGTGCCAAACGTCCGCGGGCCCAATCCTCACCTGGTCAATGACACCGCGAGTGTCGTCACCGACGAGCGTTCCATGCACGGGCATGAGTGGTGGAGCGCGGACGGGCGTCATGTCTGCTTCGTCCACTACCACCGGGGCGTCTTCCGCGTGGACGTTTCCTCCCTCCCGCCTCTCCCGCCGGGCTCGCCCCTCCCGCCGTTCCCCGCTCCTGAACGGCTCTGGGCGTCGGATACCGTTTCACATGCCCACATGAGCGCCGATGGCCGGTGGCTCGTCGCCGATTGCGTGCCCGGAGCGCACACCGGCATCTGGCATGTCGTGTTCGTCAATCTGGAGACGGGACGGGAGGCGGAAATCGTGTCGCATTCGGAGTATCCGCCGGAGTCGTTGCGGCGTTATCATGTGCATCCGCATCCGCAGTTTTGCGCGCAGGATCGTTATGTGTGTTACACGACGTTCGTCCGCGGACAGGTGGACGTGGCGCTTTGCGATGTTGAACAACTCGTCGCGTTGACTTCGTAGCCGGGGG
>JAISAX010000089.1 GCA_031266495.1 Opitutaceae bacterium | reverse complement strand
TGACAAATGACGAAAGGTAACTGAAGTTACGCGAAGTCGGTAGTAGGCCTCCCGTAGGCGTTTAGCGACGGGAGGGATCGACGCTTTGTGGCTGGATTCCAGACGAGCAGGAAATCCGGAGATTCCCTGCCCGGCCTCGTTGCCAAACGCTTGCCGGATTATTGTCTGGAATGCAGTCGCCGGTGCATCGCCATTCCTGTGATGGCCACGATGCCAAGAATGGCGGCGGCGGTGGCAGGTTCGGGAACGGCGGTGGTGGTTGCGGTAATCTTGATGTCATCCACGCCGAGCCATGAGCCGGTATCGGCGGTACCGCTGCTGGTGGACCACGGGTCAAAGGTGTAGATGCGAAAGTAACCCGTAGTGATATTCTGGATTTTGGCGAGAATCGCGGGGTCGGTCAGCGCAATGGAGACCGCCGTGCCGCCCGCGGTGTAACGAGTGGTGCTGCTCCAGACCGTGACGCAGTCCGTGTCGAAATCCGTGCCGGATTTGGTGCTGAAGCGCACTTCGATCTGCGCGCTTACCGCAGCGCGAAAGCTCATGGGTGTGAAAGCGAAGTTGGTCAGGGTGAAGGCGTCGGTCGCGTTGGTAATGCTGATCTGCAGGTAGCGGCCGGTATTCAGAGAAGCAAGATGGTGTTGCCACTGGACAGAGGTGGCGGTGCTGCCGGTCACGTCGTTGTAGCCGACGAGGCTTATGGTGGAGGCGAATCCGGTGGCGACGATGGATGGCGTTGCAGCACTGATGCGGCCTGGCTGGTTGTTGAAATCGTAGGCTACGGTTTGCGCGGCGAGAGGCGAAAACAGCAAGGGCGAGAACAGAGGGAACAACGCAACAAGGAGTGCGAGGTGTGCAAGGCGTGCAAGGGCGGGTGTGAGTTTTGTGATTTTCATGACAACCGGGAGAATGCGCCCGGACAGGGATTGCGCCAAGAGGGGTGATGCGCACATTGGTGCGCATTCATGACTGATCCCGCTTCAACCACACCCGCTACACCCGCCGCCACCGCCGCCGCCACTACCACCACCGGTGCCGCCCTGTCTGAATCCGCAACCCCTGTCATCCCCTCCCCCCCCGGGTCTCGCACGTTGCGCGACATCGCGGCGGTGGCGGGGGTGCATCACTCGACGTTGTCGCGGGCCTTGCGCGGACATCCGCGGATTTCGGCGGCGCGGACGGCGGAATTGCGCGCGTTGGCGAAGCAAATGGGCTACGTGCCCGATCCGGTCCTGGGGGCGTTGATGGCGTATCGCACGAGCCGGAGGCCGGCGGCGTTTCACGCCACGATCGCGTGGCTCAACCCGAGCCGGAAACGGGCGGACTGGCGCGTGTATCGGGCTTACAATGACTACTTCGAGGGGGCGTCGGCGAGGGCGCGCCAGTTGGGGTTTCAGCTTGAGGAGATCATTTTGCCGACAACGACAACGATAACGGCGGCGGCGGGAGGGAGGGCGGGCGGGAGGGAGAATGAGTCGCCGCAGGTGAGGCAGGACCGGGTCACGTCAATGCTGGAGACGCGTAATATCCATGCGATCATCGTGGGGCCGGCGCCAGTGGCGGGGATGGTGCTCGACCTGATCGACTGGGTGCGGTTTTCGGCGATCCGCATCGGGTATTCGCTGGCGTCGCCGCGCCTGCACATTGTCACGGCCAATCATTCGCGGGCGATGACTTCTTTGATGAGGGAGTTGCGCGCGCGCGGTTACAGGCGTCCGGGGTTGTTCATCATGGAGGTGCTGGACGAACGCATCGGACGCCAGTGGTCGGGGGCGTTTTTGCGCGAGCAACTTGATTGGCCGCGCGAAGACCGGCTGGAGCTGTCTTTTCACGAAACGTTCACGGAGCGGGTGTTGATGGATTGGGTGAAGTCGCAGCGTCCCGATGTGATTGTTGGCATGGGAGACGAGCGTATTGCGGCGATTTTGCACCGGAACGGGTGGCGCATTCCCGAGGACATCGGGCTGGTGGTTCTTGCCCAGCCGAACAGGGGCGCGGCGATAACGGGCATCGTCGAGCACAACGAGGAGGTCGGGATGACGGCGGTGGACATGGTGGTGGCAATGGTGAACAGGCAGGAGCGTGGCACGCCCGTCACGCCGCAAACCGTGCTCATCGAAAATGGCTGGAGGGAGGGCGGAACGTTGCGCCTCAAGCACGGTTGACAGACGGGAGGAGGGCGGACGGGAGGAGGGGCGAGGTCCGTTGCACAAGCATATTCCGGCATCGAACCGCGCACTTCGCGTACCTCGCCGTTTTCGATAGTTTTGCCAGCATCCCGGATGCCGGGTTCAAATATCCCAGATGGAGTGCGCGGTAATGTCGGTGGCAAGCGGGGTGGGCTTGTCGATCAGGCAAACCAGGGCGCCGTGTCCGCGCGGCTTGTCCAGGTCATCAATGACGGAAAAACTCGCAACCATGCCTTTGCCCGGCGTCGCGCTCTTCCTGATTTCAACCGGATGCAGTTTCCCCGCGCTTTCGATGAGCAGGTCTATCTCGACCTTGTTGTTGTCCCGGTAAAAATAGAGCGGTGTATCGAGACCGTTGTGACGGTGGGATTTCAGGATTTCAGAGACGACAAACGTCTCGAAAATGGCTCCGCTCATGGCGCCGGAGGCAAGGGTTTCCGGCGTCGGCCAACTGGTCAAATAGGCGCAGAGTCCCGTGTCGAAAAAATAAATCTTCGGGCGCTTTACGAGGCGTTTCGTGAAATTCCCGAAGTAGGGTTGCAGGAGGTGGACAATGCCCGAGGTGCGCAGAACCGAGAGCCATGCCTTGGCCGTGTTGACGCTCACGCCGACGGCGGTGGCGATGTCGCTGAGGTTGAGTTCCTGCGCGGTGCGCGCGGCTATGACGCGGAGAAAATTGTGAAAGGAGAGTTCGTCTCCCACGTGTGTCAGTTGGCGGACGTCGCGTTCGATGTAGGTTTTGACGTAGGACGAATAAAAATTGTCCCGGAACGATGAGTCATTCTCCGCGACTTCGGGAAGGGAGCCTTTCCAGATTGTCGCGAAGGTTTCGGGAAGGCTTTTGCGGGGCAGGGCCGAGGCGGGTTTCGGCGCGGGGAGGTAGGGTTGTTGTAAAAGGCCGCGTCCTTCCCGTTCGTAAATGGAGAGTCCGTGTAGTTCCAGAATCGCGACGCGCCCGGCGAGCGTTTCCGTGACGTTTTTCATCAGCAGGAATTGTTGCGATCCGGTGAGCCAGAAGTCGCCGCGCGTGTCACTCCGGTCGGCAAGCAGTTTGATCTGCGAAAACACTTCCGGCGCGTATTGCACCTCGTCGAGCAGGAGCGGCGGCGCGTAGGTCTGGAAAAACAGCGCGGGGTCGTTTTTGGCAAGTTCGCGGTCATTCAGGTCATCGAGCGTCACACTGGCGCGGTTGGCGGCCCCCAGCCTGGTGAGGAGCGTTGTCTTGCCCACTTGCCGCATTCCGGTCAGGAGCAGCACCTTGAATTGTCTGCTTACCCGGCTGACGGTTTTTTCGATTGTGCGAGGAAGATACATCCGGAATGCCCTTGTCGAAAGGGTGTCGCGATTGGATGGCTTGGGTGGGGTGCAAGGCAATCGTTTTATACGAATTTTCAGTCTGATTGCAAATTTGTATAAAACGTGGTGGGACGAATCGGTTCGACAGTAAAACACC
>JAISAX010000074.1 GCA_031266495.1 Opitutaceae bacterium | reverse complement strand
CCCCCCCCCCCCCCACACCCGGGCCACGCAGAAGCGGAGCGTGCGGCAGCGCATGGGTGGTGTGGGAGCGGGTTCCTGGAGTCGGGCGGTAACCGTGAGGCCACGGCCTGATGTCAACTTTTCCGGTTACTGGCAGCCGGGTGGTAGTCCGGCGTGCACAAACCATGCATGGCGAAAGCTCGTCCGCAAACCGGAGCGGCGTCTGCCGGATGAACTACAAAGCAAGCTAATGGCCTGCTTTCACCACTATGAGGGCGGGTATCGGGAATCGTCGTTTTCCCCGTCTATACCTTGGCGCTGTTGTCGCACTTGAAGTGCACGCGCGAGCGGCGCAGGGCGAGGGCGCGTCGGGAGGAGTCGCTGGCGATGTTGCGGCGTTCGATCGGATGGCGGGCGGCACCTTTGCCGGGAGCGTTACCGGTTTTCGTGCCGTTGATGGCTGCTGCGGCGGCGATGCAGAGCAGCAACTCGGCCCGGGCAGGCAGGCGCGTGGCAGGGAACCCGGCGCGGGTGGACAGCCAGCGGACCAGAGGAAAAGGGAGGCAGGTTGCGATTTCGCTCACAATGGCGATGGTGCCAGGTTCTTTCTCCGCAAGTCAACGCGGTGTCTGCGACCGTTTTTCCAATGTCTGCCTTCTTCCCCCGTCTCCTCTGATTCACCACCGCTTCCGTCAACCTCCTCCGTTCCCATGCCCGACAAAGTCGTCAAAACCGATGCCGGATGGCGCGCCCGCCTCACGCCGCTGCAATTCCACATCCTCCGCGAAAAAGGCACCGAACGCTCCGGCACCGGGGAGTATCTCAACAACGAGGTCGCCGGCGTCTATGTGTGCGCGGGTTGCGGCCAGGAGCTGTTTTCGTCGGAGGCGAAATTCGAATCGCACTGTGGCTGGCCGAGTTTTTACAAGCCGGTCACCCGGGATGCGGTGGTCAATTCGCGCGACACCAGCCACGGCATGGACCGGGTGGAGATCACCTGCCCGCGATGCGACGGGCATCTCGGGCACGTGTTCCCCGACGGTCCGGAACCGACGGGGCTGCGCTTTTGCCTGAACTCGGCGGCGCTGAAATTCGTGTCGGCGAAAGTGGCGGAAACGAAGTAGCGGAGCGGGCGGGGAACGGCGGATACGAGACGTCGGCGAAATACGGGCAAGATGCCCGCGCCACTCTTTCTGTTGTCCGTCAGATGGTGATGCTTTCGATGCCGAGGCGGAGAGCTTGCGTGTACGCAAGCGTGACAGGACCGAAGGCGTGTGGGTCGTTGAGACGATGGGGGTGGTTCATGTAGTCCTCAATGGTTCCTTGGCCGGGACTGAGGCAGCCGACGCAGGTGTTGTGGACGGAACCGTCAACGGCAATGTAGGCGAGCAGTCCGCGTAGTCCTTTTTCAAATGCGGCGCGATGGTTCGTGCCGAGGATGCCGCGCTCGAGGCCGGCGCCGATGGCGTAGAGAATGAGGCCGGTGCCGGAGGTTTCCACATACGAATCGTGCCGGGTGAGTTCCTGGTGCCAGAGGCCGGCGGCGTCCTGCACGCGCAGGCAGGCGTTGACGAGATCGGTAAAGACGGCTTCGGCTTCGGCACGGACGGGATGGGCATCGGGCAGGTAATTGACGAGTTCGGTGAGCGCGAGAATGCCCCAGCCGTTGCCGCGACTCCAGTGATCCTGCGTGCGGTGGCCCGCGCCGCGGAAATTGCGCGCCTGGTTGTACAGGCCGTTGGCCGGGTCGCGGAGCAGCCCGATGTAGCCGCGTGTCTGTTTCCACGCCTCCCGGATGTAGTCGTCGCGGTCGAGGGCGAGTCCGCAAAAGAGAAGGAACGGGGTGATGGCAAAGGCGATGTCGATCCAGATTTTCTCGGCGGGAATGTCGCCCGGGTGGGACAGCACGCCGTGACGGTCACGCGGGGCATTGGTCATGATCTGGTCGGCGGCGGTGACGAAGAGGGCTTGGTCGGCCTCGGGAAGAAGTCCCTGCCACCAGAGGAAAGCGGCGCCATTGCCACCGATGCGGTAGTTGGGAAAATTGCAGGGGAAATTTTCCTCGCCACGGATGAAGGGAGCGAAGCTCTCGCGCACCAGGGCGAGCAGGCGTTCGCGTTCCGCGGGGTCGGCAACGCTGGTGGCGAGCCGGGCGAGGCCGTGGAGCGAGACGATGCCGGTGTAGTGGCCAAGTGGATGCGTGGCGACGTGGCGGTGAAAGGACCGCTCGGCGAGACGGGCGCAGTTGATGGCGGCGGTCGCAGGACCGGCAGGGAGGGGGGGGGGGGAAGGAGGGTGGATGTTTTCATTCGGCTAATCGGAATAATTATCCAATAATGATGTATGGTCTTGCGTCGTCAAGCGACAACTGCGAGGTTGGCGTCAGGTGAAATGATCTTATGAAACAGGCAACGGGCATGACGAACGGGACGAGGCACAACGGGAATCCGCGCGAGGGAAAACCAGGCGGCAGCAGTGGCAGCGGCGGCGTGCAGTCCTTGCAGCGCGGGCTGGCGGTTCTGGAGCGGGTGAGCCAGGCGGAGGACGGGCTGACGCTCGGCCGGCTGGCGGAGTTGACGGGGTTGAAAAAAACCACCGTGCACAATCTTGCCCGGACGTTGCTGGAAGACGGTTATCTGGCGCGGCTCACGCAGCCGGTGCGTTATGCGGCGGGTCCCGCGCTGGCGGCGCTGGCCAGTCGTAATATTCTGACCAATACGCTGCATCTGGCGGCGGAGCCGGCGCTGCTGGCGCTGGCGGCGGAGTTTCCCGGATCGGCGGCGCTGCTGGTCGAGGCGGCGGGGACGGAGGTGCGCGTGTCGTTGCGGGTGAGTCCCGAAAATCCGGCGAGCGTGGACAGGCAGGCGGACCGGTCGAGTCCGCCGTATATCAGCGCCACGTCGCTGGTGTTTCTGGCGTTGGGCAACGACGCCTGGCGCGAGGCGTGCATGAGCCGTTATCCGTTTGCCGATTTCGGCGCGCCTTTGTGGGGATCGGTCGAGGCGCTGGAGGCACAACTGGACAAGGTGCGCAAGGAACGCCGTGCTGTCCTGGACAGACCCGGAGCGCCTCTGGCGCCGATGGCGTTTCCCGTGACGGGTTCGCGCGGCGAATTGCTGGCGGCGCTCGGACTGGCGTTCCGTCCGGCGCAGGCAGGCGGTGGCCCGGCGGCGGCGAAGCGGCGCGCGCTTTCCCGCACGCATGCGCTGGCGCAGCGACTGGGAGAGCAGTTTGGCGGGGGTGCGTGAGCGGGCGGGCAGGCTTGGCGGAGCGCTCTCAGATCGGGCGAACTTCATTCACAGGGTTATGCCCTCGCGCCAGACGCCCGGGATCAATACCGAGCGAGGCATGGCCGGGATACCGCGCTCGCCGTGTGCAATCATGGTTGCCACCATGTCCAGGCAGACCGCTCCGAGCGTTTTGTGGCACGGTGCCATACCGCTGATGTCAGGCGTATTGGTTTGTGATGCCAGCCAGGCAAACGCTACACGTCTTCCATCCGGCCTCGTCTCGGCGCGCACAATATCAACGATGTATCCTACTTGGCTGACCACGGCATCAAGCCGGTGTTTGCGCACCCACGTGCTGATATTACCCGCGTCGTCCGCCGACGACACCTCCAGCAACGGAAAACGCAAACGAGGCGAAATGTCTTTTTGCCATAGCCCAAAATACGCCTCCGAGAGGCGTCCCAACCGGTCTTCTGCCCGCCTGTCCGTTATGAAACCGATGCGCTTGAAACTACACGTTCCAAAGCGAGCCAGGATTTCGCGCATGTTCTCATACATGTTATTTTGCACATGGTGCAGGTGCGGCGATTCGAGCATGTAGCCGTAAGCCACGGCCGAAAAATTTGCCCACGGAAAATCGTCCATTCGCTGTCGCTCCGGCAATGGGCCGAGAATTATCCCCGTGATGCCACGCGCCCGCAAAATCGCCCCCAGTCGCGCCAGCGAATGGTCCGGCTCTCGTGTCCAAAAAATGTCAGTACAATAGCCGAGGCGCTCTGCTCTCGTACGGATGCCGGAGATCATTTGCGGATAAAATTCGAAATCGAGGTTGTTATACTGTGATTGGGGTTCGTGTGAGAGAAACGCGATTACGCCGCGTTGTGTCGCCGCTGCGTTTGCTCTCCTCATGCGAACTCCACGCATCAGTTCCGAGGCCATCACGTTTTTCCGGTAACCTGTCTGCCTGACGGGTACCGAAGTGTTGCGCCAGTTTATCTTCGGGAGTAGCGGCCTCGCCGCCAGCGGTGCCGTCGCGCTCGACAACATGACCGTCACCAACCTCGCCCCTGTCCCCGAGTCGGCCAGTGTCGCCGCCGTCCTCGGTGCGCTCGCGCTTGTCTCCATCGCGTTCCACCGCCGCCGGAAAT
Organism: Opitutaceae bacterium; assembly: GCA_031266495.1. The sequence goes on along the minus strand of JAISAX010000074.1, from coordinate 2,521 downwards.
AACCGCCCGCCGTCAGATCTTCGTTGTTTGTTTCGCCGGAGCCCCTCCCCCCCCCCCTCCGGTTCGGCAATCGCACAGCAGACGGTGGCGGTTTTCGGACTCGGCCCCATCGGGCTCGGCAGCGTCATCATGCAAACGCATCTTGGCCGCCGGGTGATCGGCATTGACCGCGCCCCTGCCCGCCTCGAACTCGCCCGCAAGCTCGGCGCCGGTCACGTCATCGAATCCTCCGCCGCCGCCGATGTTCCCGCTGCCATTCGCAGCCTTACGCACAATGCCTGGGCTGATGTTGCCATCGAGGCGGCAGGCGTCCCGGCGACGGCAAAACTCTGTTTCCCGTCCGTCCGCAAAGGCGGATTGGTTATCTTCAACGGCGAACCACCCGCCGTCGAACTGTCCTCCAGCGAGGACTTCATCCGCCGCGACATCACCGCCACCGGCTCATGGTTTTACCATTTTCACGAATACGCGGACATGCTGGCGCTCGCCCGCAATGGCCTGCCCGTGACCTCGCTCATCACACACCGTTTCCCTCTCGCCGACGCCGCCCAAGCCTTCTCCGCCATGACCGGCGGACTCTCCGGCAAAGTGCTCCTCTTCTACGACAGTCCGTGAACCCGGAACAATCCGGGCGATGCCTTCCATCAACGTTCACTCATCCCGCCTATGTTTCGCAAACCAACTCTCCTGGCTCGTCACGCAAAAAATCCTGTCATCAAGCCAGCCGATTTTCCCGGCGCGGCGGACACCTGCATCGGTCTCGCGGAGGGTAATCTCGACGCTATTCCCGACGCCTGCCTCAAGGGCGAATAAAACCTGCCTCTCTCGATAACATCTCAGATCAGGCCGAGCTTCATCTTGCCTTCCTCGGTGATCATTTCCTGGCTCCAGGGTGGTTCCCAGGTGATGGTGACGTCGGCGGCGCTGACTCCGGGGACGTGCAGGAGCTTGTTCTTCGCTTCTTCCGCGATGGCCGGGCCCATGCCGCAGCCGGGCGCCGTGAGCGTCATCGCCACAATTACCTTGTATCCGGGGGCGTCGGCATCGGGGTCGGTTTTCTTGATGTCCACCGAATAGACAAGGCCGAGATCGACGATGTTCACCGGTATCTCCGGGTCATAGACTTTTTTGAGTTGCTCATGGATGGCTTCGGGATCGGGGGCGCCGTCGGCCAGCGTTCCGGCGTGGATGGTGTCGTCGTGGATCTCTTCGCCGAGGGCGTCGCCGTCCTTGCCGTCGATGCGGTAGAGGCCGAAGTCCGTCTGCACGGTGAAGCTGCCGCCGAGCGTCTGGTGCAGGTAGATGCGGGTGCCGGCAGAGAGGGTCTGCCGGCTCCCGCTCGGGATTTGCGTGGCGGTGATTTCGCGGGTGAGGTTGCGGTCTTGGGTGGCGGACATGGTGTGTGTGTGGAGGAGGGATGGGAGTTATGGGAGTGATGGGACCGATGGGAGTTATGCGAGTGGTGGGGATTGGGGCGGGTTACTTTTTGAATTTGCCGCGGATCAGCGCCACCAGGGCGTCGTGGAGTGGTTCGTTTTCGAGCTTGCCGAGGACTTCCTCGAAGAAGCCGTAGATGAGGAGTTCGTGGGCGTTTTTTTGATCGATGCCTCGGGCTTGCAGGTAGAATTGTTGTTCGGGTTCGATGCGGCTTGTCGTGGAGCCGTGGGTACAGCGGACGTCGTTGGCTTCGATTTCCAGGCCGGGGAGGCTGTTGGCTTCGGCGGTGTCGCTGAGCATGAGGTTGCGGTTGCTTTGGTAGGCGTCCGTTTTTTGGGCGTCGGGCTCCACGGTGATGAGGCCGGAGAAGATCGTCCTGGCGGTGTCGAGGAGGGCGTTTTTGTAGAGGAGGTTGGAGGTGGTGTGCGGCGCGGCGTGGGTTTGCCGGGTGCGTTGGTCGTACTCGCGGGCGCCGTCGGCGATGGTGAGCGCGAGCATTTCGGTGTGCGCGCCGGGTCCGTGGAGGCGGCTGTGGGATTCGTGGCGGGCGCGGTGGCCGCCGAGGTGCAGGTTGAGCGTGAGGACGTGGGCGTCGCGCCCGGCTTCGATGGTGGTGCTTTGGTAGGCGAGGGTGTTGTCGGACCAGGTTTGCGCGCCGATGTAGGTGAGGTGCGCGCCGGGTCCGGCGTGCAGGTGGTTGACGCCGCTGGCGAGTTGGCGGGCGTGGGGGGTGGCGCTGCTGAAGTATTCGACGAGCGTGGCATGGGCCTGGTCTTCGAGGATGACGAGGGTGTGCGGGAATAGGGCTTTGTTGTCGCCGTCGAGCGTGTGCCGGAGGATGAGGGGCGCGGCGATTTCGATGCCTTTGGGCACGTAGAGGAGGGCGCCGGTGGTGGTGTAGGCGGTGTTGAGGGCGACGAATTTTTCGCCGCCGGGGTTGGCGGGGTGTTTCCGGAAATAGCGGTGGACGATGTCGGCGTGGTTGCGGAGGGCTTCGTCGAGCGTACAAAAAATCACGCCGCGTTCGGCGAGTTCGGGGGGCAGGGGGCTGCGGGTGTTGGGTTGGTGATTGGTGAAGATAATC
>JAISAX010000680.1 GCA_031266495.1 Opitutaceae bacterium | reverse complement strand
CGAGGCGGCGCGTTTTCCGTTTATATAAACAGGCATCAGGGCTCCTCCTCATCATAGGGCGGCGGATCATCCACCACCTCGTACAGCTCCTCCTCCGGGACAACGTAGAGGTTTCCGGGGTTGGCCGCGCTCAATGACTGCGCCGTGGCATCGTTTTCGGCTTCGATTATTCTGGCGGCGGCGTCGGCGGCATCCTTGGCCAGGTCGGCGGTTTGCTGCGCGGTGGCGGCATCGCCGATTGCGTCATTCGCCGTGCCCTGGGCGGCGTCGGCCTTCGCGTCCACGTCGGCAATGGAGTCTTGGAGGGCCTTGCCGGAAATCACCAGAGTATCATACCCGTCCTGCTCCTTGTTCCCGTCTGTTACGATTCCTTCTATGCCTTTTACCAAAACAAGGGAATGAACCTGCTCACCAGTCGCCTCGTTATGCTTTTGAATAGTCAAAATGGAGGTATCGGAGGCAGCACCTTCGCCTTGGCCGACCCGGACTCCGGTGACAACGGTGCCCTCGGCGCCTAAATTGCCCAGGCTCACCTTCGCCGCAAGCGCGGTGTCCGTCTCGCTTTTTGTATAATATTGCGAAAGCTCCGCGCCAATGAGTTCCCATTGCGGCGGGTGGTTCACATCGCCGCCGGCTCCCATCACGTAATAACCGTGGACTTCATCGCCGTTGCGCACGGCCACCCAGTGCAAATCCTTCGCCGCGATCGGCAGCAACTGCGAGGAAAAATCCCAGAAGCCATCCGAATATTCCCACGCGATAATCAACCAGCCAGCCGGAATCTCGCCGGCGGGAGTGGGTTCATACGCGAGCGTGAAATAATAATCCCCGTCGCTACCGGCAACACTCGGCGCCGAGCCGTCCGGGATAATATCAACACCCGTGCCGATTTCACCGTTGAACTCGCGCACGAAGGCGCCGAGGCGGGCGGCTTCGACTTGCTCGGTGACGTATTGCGCCACCGAAAGGGGGGCGTCCGGCGTGCCGTTCCCTTGGACACTTTCCTTGTCGGTGGCGACGGAGGAGAGGCCGCTGACCACCGCCACCCAGGCGGTATCGATACTCACGGCGTTGTTTGTGTTGTCATCGATCAGCGATTTATAAACGACGCCGTTCGACTGGCAGATTGAATTTATATAATAGGTCTGGGCGGCGTCCCATTCGGGGATGCCGGTCTGCATGTAATAGGCCAGCGCACGGGTGATGACGTAGAAGAGGGCGTTCAGGTCTTGGAGGGCCGGGCTGTCCACGGGGAGCACGGCGCCGTTCCAGCCGGCGCCCCATGCGGCCAGCGCCTGGATGACGGCGGGGTCGGCACTGTAGGACGGGTTGCCCGCCTTCAGGCTGCCGAATTGCGCGACGTTGCCTTGCGCGGGGACTTCGCCGGCAAAGGTTTTTACGGGGGGGCGTGTGATTTTTGGCATTGGTTGTCCTTTGTATTTAATATCATTACGCCCCATAGCTCGGGAATCCGGTCACGCCTAGAAAAACGCCGGGCGTCATGGCCACGGAAAGCGGCCTGTTCTCGTTTGCGGTGGGCACCACCCGCGAGGCGTCGAATATCGTGCCCCGCGCGTCAGTGGTGCCCTGGCTGCTGTTGTCCCAATAGCGATTGCCGTCGCGGTCGAGTGCGCCGCCGAAGCCCGGTTGGTGCTCCGCGCTGTCCGGAGGCGCGGCGCCGCTTGTCTGTGTCGAAGCGCAATTGGCCGCCATGTAGCCGGTGATGTTGCGGATGGCATCCCCATAAACGGTTCCCGGCGGGACGACCCCGGCAAAACGCGGGAACCTGCCCGCCAGCCCGCCGTCACCATTCACCCCGAAAAATTTGGCCGGGTCAAACATCCTTATGCCCGCGATGGTCCCCGCCCATAAATTGATAGCACCCCAGTCGGCCCTCAATTGCGAGGGCAATCCCTGCAACGCCATGCCAAGCGGGCTGTCAAGGATGACAAACCTGCCGTCCGGGTAATACCATCCCGCCGGCAGCGACTCCCTGCTCTGCATGAAAAACCTGATCTCGCCCGGACGGCCATCGACGACCCTCCAGCCTCCGTTGACAAAAAACATCCATGCGCCAGCCGTGGTGTCGTAATATTGATATTCCGTCGGCGCGGTTGGCGGCCTGTCGGATGTCGGGCCGCTGCCTGTCGTGATGAAGAGGCGCCAATAGTTTGTGTCCGCCACGGCCCGGCCCACATTGTCGTCCAGCTTTGAAACATACAAAAAGCCGCCGCTTTGACAGAATGAATTGCGGTAATATTCCTGATCTTCCTTCCACTCGGGCACGCCCATTTGCAACAGGTAGGCGAGTTGGTAGGAGAATGTATATTGCAGGGCGTTCATGTCCTGCATGGGGGGCACTTTGTTGCGGACGACGGCGCCGCCCCAGCCGGCGCCCCAGGCCGGGAGGATCTGGATTTGCTCCGGGTCGCCGGTGAAGTTGGACTTCCCGGCGGCTTCGCTGCCGAATTGGGCGAGGTTGCCTTGAGCCGGGGCGTCGCCGGCGAAGAGGCGGTGGGTTTTTCTTGCTAATTTGGGCATGGCGGCGGTGGTGAGTGGCGGGGGGATGGGAGCTATGGGAGCGGATGGGAGAGAGGGGAGATATGGCGGGAGTGGCGGCGGTTTTTTCGATGGCAGTCGATTTAAGTCGAGGAGGGGGTGGTTTCGTAGTCGATCACGGCGGAGCCGGTGGGGTCGCCTTCGTAACGGCGGAGGCCGCGGCGGGTGCTGTCGGTGTTGGCGTAGTTGCCGAGGCGGAAGCGCGAGATCCAGTCGGTCACGCCGATGCCCACCCCGGCGGGGCGCGGCAGGATCGGTTCGATGAGTTCAAGGGGGACATCGACGAGGGCCGAGTCCACTTTGAAAACGAGGGTCATGTCCCGGTTGTCCACCACATCCACCGCGCCTTTGAAGACGCGGTTCATGTCGGCCATGATTCCCGCCAGCGTGGAGTCGCTTTTGTTGCGGGCAATCTTGAGTTTTATGAGCAGCAGGAGCCGGGCGTCGGTGAGCGTGCCGGTGGACTGGTCGCTGTAGCCGTATTGGTAGAAAATCGCGTGCTGGTTGGCCGTGGGGTCGAGGTAGTCGGCGAAGCCGTTTTCGTGCGGGATGTCGGCGGCGTCGGCGAAACAAAAATAATCGCGGGTGGCCTGGTAATTATATTCGCGCGGGACGCCGATGTATTTTGCAATGGTGTCGAGCTGCCGCCCGGTGGCGGTGTCGAGGTCGAAGGCGGAGTTGAGGAGGAGCGCGGCGCGATCCGCGACGGCCTGGCGGACGAAGGCGGCGATGGTCGCGCGAGCGCGCGGCTTCAGCCGGTATTGCAGGATGAGCAGGTCGGTGTAATAGTCTGTGATTTGCTCACTCGTCATGGCCGTTGATTATAATGTGCGCCCTTTCAATCGCGAATTTGTTGTTTTTGGCCGATGGGGTTTGCGTCTCGGCGTAGGTGGTGCCGTCGAGCGACACGCCCGCCGAGGTGACAACGGAGTCGGGCAGGACGCCTTTTATAAAGGCGATGATGCTGGAGGTGTCGGCGATTTGATAAATGCCGTATTCCATGCCTTCGAGGATGCGGGTGCGCAGCCAGATTTCGTCCACGCCGCCGCCGGTGGTGGTGGCGATGTTGAATTTAATCCACAGTTCTTCCTGCACGGGGCGGTCGAAGGTGATGTCGAAGGTAGTGCCGTTTGGCTGGAGGACGGGGATGGTGATGCTGCCTTTTTTCATGCCGCAGCCGGCGTTGCGTTTGAGGTAGAGGGCGCGGGCGACTTCGGTGTCGAGGCCGCCCTCGACGATGGCCCAGATGGAGTGCGCGGGCACGGCGTCGGCATCAGCGGTGGCGGAGGTGTTTTCATAGACAAAGGCCGCGGTCACGCCGGGCACGGCTCGGAGGGCGGCGATCATGCCGTCGATGTAGCCTTGGTTGGGCAGCGCGATGGAGTAGGCGCGGCGGACGCGCAGGGCGGCGTCGCTTTCCTCGTTCACGCCTTCGCCGTAGGGCAGGTAGGGGTTTATTATTCCGGTCACGCCGAGGATGATGGTGAGGGGGTTGGTGAGTGTGTTTGTCCGGACGATGACCGCGCCGGGTTCCTCGGCGCGGAAGTCGAGCTGGCGGGTGCCCGCGCCGGGGATGGCCGTCGTGGATTTGAGCACGAAGCGGTTGCCCTCGGCGTCGGACACGGTGAAGGGGGAGGCGGCGTCGAGGCCGGCGAGGGTGACGGGGCGGTCGGTCGTCACCTCGACGATGGTCTGGGTGTAGGTCGCGCCGCGGCGCGACACACCGTTGATGGCGCAGCGTTGGTCGAGGGCGCGGCCGATGGCGAGGTCGGGGTCGAAGCTGTTGTAGATCTGGCGGAGGAGGTCGAGCTGGTCTTTCACGGCGAGCGCGAAGATATTGACGAGCTGGCCGTCGGGCGTGTCGGAATCCACGCTGATGTCCTCGCCGTAGATGTCGCGCAGGCCGGGGGCGTCGCCGTCGCCGTCGAGGATGGCGGCAGTGATTTCGGCGAGGGTTTTGACCGTGAGGCCGGAGAGGTCGAGGGCGTTAGGCATTGCCGGCAATGACCGCCTCCCCGCCGGTGTTTGCGGTGTAAATCGTGTCCACGTTGTAGGAGAGGCGGATGGCGCGCGTGCGCGGGTCGCGGGTCGCGGAAAGCGAATTGAGCCGGATCACGCCCTCGGTGCCGAGGATGACGGAGCGGGTTTGCGCGAGGATGGCGGGCTCGCTCTTGCCGCCCATGAGATTCCACCAGTCCACGCCCGCGGCGAGGTCGAAGAAGCAGTCGCCAAGGAACGACCAGAGGCGCGTGAGGATGCGCTGGCGCACGGCGGCGGCCTCGCGAAGGTAGTTCTGCCGCCCCTTGCCGAAAGTCCAGTCGTGATTGTGGTCGAGTGCGCGGGTGATCATGATGCGGTGGGTGGCGGGAGGCGGCAAAGCCGCCGGTGGAAGGACTATGGACTATGGACGATGGACGATGGACGGGGCGGCGAAGCCGGCCTTTGGTTGGTCATTTCAGCAGGTTCGGGATGCGGTTTTTGATGGCGGTGAGCGCGGTGGTGGTCGCGCCGTTGGGCGCGTCGCCGTCTGTTTCGGGGTTAGTGTCTTTCCAACTTGTTAAGGCGTCAAGCAAATCGCTTAACAATGCCTTGAGGTTCTCGTTTTCGGTGCGGATGCTGACGAGTTGGTTGACGGCGACGACGGCGCCGTTGTTGCGGAGTTCGGCGTCGTCGGGGTGGTAGCCGGGCACGGGGCGGGCGAGGGAGCGGAAGCCGACGAGGGCGAGGCCGTCGGCGATGGAGTGCATCCGGCGGGATGGGGGGATGGCATCGGTCGCGCCGGTGGAAAACCATGCGTCGATGTCGCGGTCGGAGAAGAGGACGAGGCAGGTGTCGCCGGGCTTTACGGGCATGGTGAGGGACGCGCTCCCGCCGAAATGGGTAAAAACGGGAACATCAACCAACAGCGGGTAATCCACGATTCTGCCATTCCACTGCGCCTTGTGATTCAGGCGCACGCTGGCGGTTTGCGTCGCCGGGTCGAAACTTTCGATGGTGCCGGGTTTGTGGCAGTGAAAAAAGGAGGCGAAGCGCTCGGCGTGCATGTCGAGCAGGGTGGCGGGATCAATGTTTGCAAATGTCTGGTTCATGATGCGTCGGCATATCCGACCGGGTCTCCGAATTTCTTTTTCCCCACCCAAAGGCTTGCCTTGGTGATGCACTGGCCGGCTGTCACCGGCGATATGGTTCCGCGATGCTCCAGGCCGCTCACAACATAGATGCCGTCAAAAATGGGATTGATTTTGCTCTCCAGTTTGACCGCCTGCCCGATGACAAGCCTCGGCTCAAACAGCATTTCCACCTCAAGGACGCCTTCCGCCCTTTTCGGGCTGCCCACAAGCCCCGTCTCCGCTTTTATGACCGGGATTCCATTGTCGCCCACGACCTCGCCATTCCGTATTTCGATGGCGAAAAATTGCGAGTTGTCGAAATAGCACTGCCCATTGGTATAGGTTTTGATTTGCTCCCAGGTCGGCCCGAACAGCGCGAGGCCGCGCTTGAAAACCCCCTCGAATTTTCCTATGACA
>JAISAX010000658.1 GCA_031266495.1 Opitutaceae bacterium | reverse complement strand
CTGGTCGGCCCGTCGGGCAGGCCCGGGCCCCCCGCCTGCCGCCGGGGGGGCCGGCCCGGGGCGGGCGGCCCCCCCCCAACGGCTTTTGCAAGGACGGAGTCATGCACCACCATTCCCTTGATTTTTCTGGTTACCTGCCGATGTTACGCGGCTCGACCTTAGGGGCGTCGCTTGCGACGCCCGCGCCAGGCGGACGAACGGTATTGGCGTATCTTCCGTTGCGACAGGTCCTCGCGGGCATCGCATATGTTCCCGAAATCCCGATACAAAAAGTATGAAATATCCGGGGTAGCCTCGCAAGGGGCGCGGACGTGTCGCCCGTTATCGGTCTCATTGCTGTAAATCTGCCAACACTTTCGGTCTGCTGCACTTTGACGTTGTTCCGGTTGATGGCATCGGCAGGAGTCGGTCTCTCGCGCCACCGCCACCGGTGAGGCGCTTCCGGGATACCCTCGGAAGTGTCCCCGGTGAAGTGGCCAGGAAGGCGTCCCTGCGACGCCCTCCTCCCACCGATGCCACAACCCGACCAGACCATTTGTTTGCCTGACCCGGCCCGCCCGCTCCCGGCCTCCGGACCGCGTCACTCCGCTCCCGGCCACGCGGATGGCAACCGCCGCCACGCGAAAGGCGACGCCGGCCACGCCCGTGGCGACGACCGCCATGCCACCATCCCCGGCGCTGCCATGCGCATGGCGGTGCCAGCCACCCGCGTGGCCCCGCCTGCCACCCGCGTGGCGGCGATTGCCATCCGCAAGGCGGCCCCTGCCATGCCATTCCCCGGCCCCTGCCATCCGCACGGCGACGGCTGCCACCCGCATGGCGACAGCCGCCATTCGCATGGCCCCTGCCGCCATTCGCCCTTTTTTCACCACCTCCCGCATGCCTGCACTCTCCCAACCAACCATGTAACAACAATAAACAGAATTTTTTCTGTCAAACAGCCAAACAGTCAAACAGCCAAACCCATGAGCCTGAATACACACAACACCACACACAACACCGCGCCGCTGCTTGCCGCGCTGCTGATAACGGCGGGATCGGCGACGGCCTGGAGTGCCGATGCCGGCACCGATTACCTGAACGATGCCTCGCTGATGGTGACGGTGACCGGTGGCCCCGAGTCGCGCACGCACACCGGGGAAGACCCTGGAAAGGGCACCTATGGAGCGGTGGACTACAACTACGCCATAGGGAAGTACGAGGTGACGAACGCGCAGTATGCGGCCTTCCTGAACACAATCGGGGTGACATCGACCAACGACGACCTGAACCGGAACCTGTATAACCCGACCCAGGCCTCGTATGGGCTGACGTGGAACAATGACGCGAGCCAGTTTGTCGGGGACAACCGTCCGGTGACGTATGTGAATTTTTATGACGCGGCGCGATTCGTGAACTGGCTGACGAACGGAGGCACGGCAACCTCCGATACGGAGACGGGGATGTACAAGTTGAGCGACGGCCTCGGGATCACGCGGAATGCCGGCGCGTGGGAAGCCGGAGGGTTTGCGATAGCGAACGAGAACGAGTGGTTCAGGGCGGCGTATTATGATCCGGTCAAGGAGGACGACGGGACGGGAGGCTTCTGGGATTATGCGACGCAGAGCAACGACTACAGCGGCAGCCTGGAAGCCGCCAATGGCCAGAACTACAGAAATGGCGGCCATGGCAACGTCGCACTGGAGGTGGGAAGTTTCATCCATGCGACATCGTTTTTCGGGACATACGACCAGGGGGGCAACGTATGGGAGTTGTGTGAAGATATTACTGTGGCGACTTCTCGTGTGGTTGTGCGAGGCGGCGGGATCACTGCCATCTATTCCTACCTCGACTATGTGTATGGTCGCAACGCCACTACCATGACGGACGAAAGCGGAGGCATCGGCTTCCGTGTTGTCAGCCTGACGACCGTGCCCGTGGCCGTGCCCGTGCCCGAGCCGGGCGCGGTGGCTGCCGCGACGGGAGCGGTGGTGCTTGTCATTGGAGTGTGGTTACGTCGGGGCCGCCGCACCGGGCGCGGCTGAAAGCCCGCGATTCCGGAGTGGCGGGAGTGGCGGGAGGGAGGCAGGGAGGCGGCGCTTTACTGCCGATCCGTCCACGGGCGTTTGTCAGAAAAAGCCCGTGCCACTCCGGAACGGTGAGGCAACGTCCACAGGCTGGATGCCCGTGCCCCGGCTTTGCTTGCCTCATGTCCTCTTTTTGAAATGTGCCCTGCTCATTCTCATTCCCTCTTTCTCTCTTTTTCCTTCTCGTTCTCTTTCTCTTTCTCCTTCTCTTTTTCCTTCTCGTTCTCGTTCTCTTTCTCGTTCTCCATTTATGAACGGGAGAACGAGTACGAGAATGAGTACGAGCCATCCGCCACCCATGAACGTCAACGAAAACCTTCCCGATCGCTCCTCCCGCGTCTCCCGCGCCTCCCGCGTCTCCCGCTCCAGCCTGCTGCGGCTGTTTGGTCCCGCCGCCGGCATTGTCCTTACGCTCGCCGTCGCCGTGCTGCTCTGGTCGCGCGATGAGGGGCCGGGTAATCTTCCCGCTCCGGTCCTCGCTCCTCTCGCTCTGGACCCGTCCGAAAATGCTTTCGCCCGGATTCTCGACGCCTCTCGCTTGATCCCGGCCGAGCTTGTGAATCCGGATGTCAAAAAGATCGAGTTCATGGCGCTCGATCTGGTCCGCGATGTGGAGCTGGAAAATCGGCTGGTCGCCGCAGGTCGTCCCGCGGTCCCGTTGCTGGATCGGGCGTTGCGGTGTGTCGCCAGTCAGGCGCCGCAATCGATCTCGCCGGGATCGATCGGGGATGTCCAGTCGTTGCGTTTCCTCGAAAAGGCGCTCCAGGTGCAGGCTCTCGCGCTCGCCCGCGGGGGGCGCGCCGACGAGGCGATTGATCTCGCGTTGTTGCTCGCGGGGGCGGGGCGTCGGCTGGAGGAGAGTGGCGGCAATACCGTGTTCTGGTCCACGGGGAATGCTTTTCTTGATGCGGGGGCGCGTGTCGTCGGTCTTGTTGCCTCGCGGTACGCGCCGTCGGACGAGGCGTTGCGGCGCGCGCTCGTCGTCTTGCCTTCGTTGCGCACTGACCCGGCCACGCTCGCTTTCGCGATGCGTTGCGAGTACGCCGCGTTCGTCAGGCATGTCGAGGCCGCCGGCAAAAAGCGCGCCGCTCCGGCCGGGGCTTCTTTCTGGCAGCGTGTCTCCGCCGGTGTCGGCAATTTCCCGCTTTTTTTCAAACCCCGGCAGACGGGAGATCTTTTCCTCGCGTACCTCGGGCAGTCGCTCTTGCTTATCGATTTGCCTGTTTCTTCGCGGACTGGCGCGCCGATCCATCCGCGCCATGATCCGCGGCTCGGCCAGCGTCATCGCCTTAACCCGGAAAATTCCGTGGGCATCGGGTTGCTTTCGGTGGTGACGCCGCCTTGGCCTTCGTTGCTGACCAGTCGTCTTTGCGAACAAAGCCAGCTTTCGCTCACCGGGGCGGTGGTGGCTTTGCGTCTTTACCATAATCGGCATGGCGTGTTGCCGGATTCGCTCGGGGCGCTCGTGCCTGAATGGTTGCCGTCCGTGCCGCGCGATTATGTTGATGGCGAGCCGCTGCGTTATTCGCGCGAGTTTCGCAGTGTGTGGTCAACGGGTCGCGAGGCGTTCGTGGTGCGCAGCGTCGGCGGCGATGTCGATCCTTACGAGATTTTCACTCGGCTGGAGTTTGCCGGGCCTCGGGCGCGGGTGGCGGAGTGAGGCGGCGGCGGCGGCGGTTCGAGTGGCTGGAGGGGGGGGAGGGGGAGAGGGGGTTGGGGAGGGGTGCCGTTGGGGAATGGGTGGGTGTCACCGGTGCCGGAGATCTGCGTCCCTGCGATGGGGACGGGCGTCCCTGCGACAGGGACGGGCGTTACTTGTGATCGGGACGGGCGTCCCTGGGGGTTGGGACGGGCGTCCGGGGGGCAGGGACGGGCGTCCCCGTCGCAGGGACGGGCGTCTCTGCGAGAGGGACGGGCGTCACCTGTGGCAGGGACGGGCGTCCCTGTGGCGGGGACGGGCGTCCCTGTGGCCGGGACGGGCGTCCCTGTGACAGGGACGGCGGGTTCCGGCGCGGCAAAACGGATGGTCTGGTCCGGGTGCGGCATGGGCGGGACGCGGGCGCACGGCCCAGGGCGTCCCTGCTTTCCGTCCGTGCTTTCCGCTCGTGTTTTCCGCCCGTGCTTTCCGCTTTCCGCCAGCGGGATTCCGGGTTCAGTCTCGGGGGCATCCTCTGTTTCCGTTTCCGTTTTCAATCCCGACATGAGCACCTACTGGCAATTGCTTCAACTGATCTTGCCCGTCTTCGCGGTCATCGCCATCGGCGCGGGGTTGCGCCAGGCGGGTTGGCTCGGCGTGGAGGCGGATAACAGCTTGCTCAAAATCGTGGTCGGCTGCTTCTACCCGTGCCTGATCTTCGACAGCGTCATGGGCAACGCCGCTCTGCGCGATCCGGGCAACCTCGCGCTCGCTCCGTTGACCGGTTTCGTCGCCACGGCCGGGGGCATCGTCATCGCGTTTTACGTTGGCAAGGCCCTGGGTCTGTCCTCCGGCGGCGGGTTGCGGACGTTCGCTTTCGCGGCGGGTATCTACAATTATGGCTACATTCCCGTGCCGTTGATGGAGTCGTTGTTCGGCAGGGAGAGTCTGGGGTTGCTGCTGGTGCACAATGCGGGGTGCGAGGCGGCGTTGTGGACGGTGGGCATCCTTGTGCTGTCGGGGCTTTCGCCGCGCGAGGGGTGGCGAAAGCTCGTCAATCCGCCGGTGTGCGCGCTGGTCGCGGCGTTGTTGTTCAATTCCTTGCGTCTTTCGCATCTGGTGCCGGGCGTGGTGCGCGAAACCGTCCGCATGTGCGCCGTGTGCGCGATCCCGCTCGGCCTTGTCCTGATCGGGGCAACGTTGGTCGAGTTCCTGCAACGGCCTCGCGGGTTGTTCGATGTGCGGACGGGGTTGGGTTCGATCTTGCTGCGGCTGGGGGCGTTGCCGTTGTTGATGCTCGTCTGCGCGCGGTGCTTGCCGTGTTCGATCGACCTGAAGCGCGTGCTCGTGGTGCAGGCGGCCATGCCGGCGGCGATCTTGCCGATCGTTATTGCCCGGTATTATGGCGGGCGTCCGCTGGTGGCCGTGCAGGTGGTGTTCGCCACCAGCGCTGTCGGTATTTTCCTGATTCCTCTGTGGATGGGCTTCGGTCTGAAATGGGTGATCGGGGAGTAGGGGGGGGTCGATCAGTCGAAGGGCGAAGGTCAAAGGGCGCAAGGGCGAAGGGCGATCCGGAGTGGCGCGGGCGGCGCGCCCCCGCCCGGTGTGGCGGGGGGGGCGCGGGGGGGGGGGCGGGGGGGGGGGGGGGGGGTGCCCCCCCCCGGGGGGGGGGGGGGGGGGGGGGGGGGGGGGGGGGGGGGGGGGGGGGGGGGGCAGGCATGGAGGCGGCGCTTCGCGCCGTCGGCGGGCGGGACGCCCGCGCC
>JAISAX010000654.1 GCA_031266495.1 Opitutaceae bacterium | reverse complement strand
ATCTATCCTGCAAAACGCCCAACTCATCGACGCCCTGGGTCATGAAATGCCTTTCCCGGCCACACTCGATCTCGAACCGCTGCCTGTATTCGTCGTTGTCTCCGCGGAAGATGCGGACCGTATCGAAAAAAGCCTTCTTGCCGCGACCGTGGAGGCGCGTGAACGGATCGTCGTCCAGGGCGCGCATGTTTCCCGGCTGGATCAAATCTCGCTGGACATCATCAACAACGACCTGCGTCCCGTGTCTGCAAAAGTTTTCCAGACCACGCAGGCGCAATCCGCCCGCTCGCGCCTGCTGCCCACTGGCATCAACGCGCTGAAAATCCCCGCCTCCGGTCTCGTAGTGGATAAACCGGGACAAACCTCCGTCACCATGCTCGATGAGCGGACATCCGCCACCGTGACGACGGAGATTCGCCACCACCTGCGCTCCCTTCCGCGTATTGATTCGCAGGCAAGTTCACTCGAACAGGCGCTTCGCCGGATTGCCGCGCCCGTCGTCCTCGCGCAGCGCGACCATGTGCTGCCCGCCGATCCGGGCGTGGACTGGAAAGGCGCTGACGATCTCTCCCTCACCGCGTGGGCCGGGTGGACACCCGACGGCATCGCGTTGGCCGTCCATGTGAAAGACGACATCCACATCGGGCCGCCATCAGGCGTCACCCACCTCTGGGGTTTCGATTCCTTGCAAGTCGCCTTCGACCCGGGCAACCGCGCCGGGCATGGATACGACGATCATTGCCGCGAATTTTCGCTCGCCCTCGACGATGCCGGGGCGCCGGTGATCGTGGACGGCAGCGGCGTCAGGATTTCTTTCCCGCCCGGCCAACTGCGTATCCGGAAGGACGGTACATTCGTGTGTTACGAAGTCCTTTTCCCGTGGTCCAGGCTTGGCGATCACCCGCTTTCCGAAGGCGATGCGTTTCGGATGAATTTCATCGCCAACGACCGCGATGGCGCGACGCGCAAATGCTGGATCGGCCTCACCCCCGGCATCGGCGAAGCCAAGCAGCCAGCAGCCTTTCACCAGTGGATTCTCCGTTAGCCAAACCTCGATCAGACAACACACATCACTACTATGAAAAACAAACTCCGTTCGTTCAGTATCGTCCTGGCAGCCATTGCCTCCGGCGCATTCACCATGACCCACGCGGCGCTGACCGTGGTGGACAACTTTGCCTCCGCGGCCGCGGACGGCGCTCTCCTGAGTTCCGTTTCCGGATGGTCAACAGGCACAGTTAACACCGCCACCGTCTCCGCGGCCGCCGGCTATGGCGGCTCAATGGGCGCGACTGTTTTGGCCAACGAAAATTATGCGCTGACATTGACCGGCTCCAATGTCCTGACCGCTGCGGACGGCCCGCTGGAATTCAAGGTCCACTTTCGCGGGGCCACGAGTAGTGACAATTACCAGTCGTCAACCATCATGCTTACCGAAAGCGGAGGCACAAATGCTCTCGCCTTTCAGTTCAACGGCGGCACCGGTAATGGCAATTCGGATAACTACATCATGGTCTCGTCGGGGACGGGAGGCAGTTGGGGCAGCATGGGGCTGGCCACGGTCGCCAACTCGGCATGGGAACATGAGCGTTGGTATGAGGTGACCATTCGCTTCGAACTGGAGACCACCGGGACTGGGCAGAGCGTGTCGGGTTTCCTTTCGGTTCTTGATACCGTCACCAATTCATTCCTTCTTCAAAATGTTGTGATCGGAGGCATCGGTTCGGGTGGAGGAGCGTTCGATAGGGTCGATGGGATTCAGATCAAAAACAACGGTACCGCCCGCGCATTTGACACCAGCAACTTTCGTATCGGCACCGCAGCCGTTCCCGAACCCGCCACGACCGCCCTTCTCGTCGGTCTCTCTGTTCCCGGACTGGTGGCCCTCCGTCGCCGCCTGCAGAGAAAACTCCGCTAAAAATCGCCCGACATGAAAACCATCACGTTATTTGCCTTTGTCCTCATGTGCAGCACGGCGCTCGCGCGCGCCGCCGACGCGCCGCTGAAATCCGGAGAGTCGTTTGCCGCGGTGGCCGACTGCACTTCGCTGGACAAGTTGCCCGGCTGGAGTCCGCACTACGGCGAAGGTGCCGCTCCGCTGGTTCTCACGGCGGCGGGTTACGAGGGCGCCGGCGCGCGTTTCTCAAGCAAGGCCAACTTCCGACGCACTCTTGGCCCTCTTCCCGCAAACGGCCCGCGAGGGGTTGCGCTCGAATTCCGTTTCAAGCTGCGCGTCATGGCCGACAGCGATGCGTATGTCATATCACAAGTCATGCTCGGCAAGTCGGGCGGAGTCAGCGGACTTTGCGTGCGCTTCAACGGGGGAACCAAGGATGGCCGGGAAGACAATTTTATTCAGGTTTCCGATGGCGGAGCCGGTTGGGGAAACACAAAATTCAGAAACGTTCCCGACTCGCGCTGGAGCAAAGGCGTCTGGTATGAAATTGTCATTACCGATATTCGTCCCGATGGGACCGGCGAAGGCGATCCGGTCGGCAATGTCAGTATCAGGGAAATAGATACCGGTGGAATTGAAGAAATATTGCTTGTTCCGGATACGTCGGTGGCGCGCATCGGAACAGGCGCGTTCGACAAAGCGGATGTTGTCATCATCGGAAACGCCGGTGCCGCACGAATCTTCGATGTGGACGACATCGTCCTGAAAAAAACATTCTGTTTGTTACAGACTTCCCCTCCCCCCCCCCCCCCCGGTTCCAGTGAACAGATTTTTTTTAGCAGATGGACGCGGGCGGGAGGAGCGGGCGGGAGGCGGAGAGGCAGGGAGGCGGAGAGGCAGGGAGGCGGCGCTTCGCGCCGTCCACGGGCTGGAAGCCCGTGCCACTCCGGAGGCGGGCGAGACGCCCGCGCCACTGCCACTGCCTCTGCCTCTCCGGAGCTGTCCAGTTTTTGAAATGCGCCCCTGCTTGACAGTTTTTTGAAAAATGGCTTGAAAAACCAAATCAGGTTAGTCTAACTCCAAATCAATCCATCCCGGTCTCCCGATGAAATGCTCCCTTTCTCCCGCCCGCCCTCCCGTCCTTCCCGCCGCCCTGAATGATTTGCCGCGACCTGAACATGTTCAGGTGACAGGACGACTTTGTCGTCCTGTCAAAGTCCATTCCACGGCGTTTTCTCCGGCTTTCACCCTGGTCGAATTGCTGGTGGTTATCGCCATCATCGGTATCCTGGCGGCGATTACGATTCCGACTGTCGCACGGGTGAGAGGTTCGGCCCAGGCGGCGGTTTGCTCTTCCAATTTACGGCAGGTTTATACGGCGTTGCAGATTTATCTCGTCGATAACAAGGATCGGGCGCCCAAAGCGTTTGATAGCAGCAACAATTTTTACTGGCACAACTACCTGGTCGGTGATCCCGCACGCGGTTACTCAAGGTATCTTGAAGACAAGAGGGTTCTCCTGTGCCCGTCTGACAAGAATGATGCCAATATCAGCGGAAGCTATGCATATGGTGTGTTTACCATCTGGTATCCGTCTTCCCACAAGCTGGACGCGGATCCGCTTTTTTTCCGGAAACTGGTCAGGCCGGCAAACTGGCCGGTGTTCATGGATGCGGACAAGCCTGCCGTGTATGCGCTCGATGATCCCAATGCCGATGCCGATCCTTATTATCGTTTCGCTGCCCGCCATTCCGGCAAGGCCAATATTGTTATGGCGGATGGTCATATCGAACGCGCCGCCTATGGCGACTTGCGCTGGCACCAGGGTGTTCTGAATGACGGTTCTTTTTATAATCCATGATGTTTATCGGCAAATCAAGGTGGCGCGGTTTTGCGCTGGCGTCCTTCCTGTCGCTCGCTTGCCTTGCAGGCGGGATTTATGCCGCGGATTCCGGGGAATGGAAACTGGCGGCGCGAATCAGCACTCCTTCCGGCGTGGCTTTCGTGGGGGAACCTGCGTCGTGCGTTTTTACGATTGAGACCGGGAATGGTGGTGGTCCGGAGGTCAGCCTGGCTGGCCGCCGGCTTGAGTTGACGGCTTCTATACAGACTTTCGGGAGCCAGGCTCCGGTTACAAAGTCATGGCGGGTGGAGCCGGGATCGGAGGCGGGGGCGAAGGGCGGGGGGGGGGGGGAAACACCACTTTCGCGGGAGCGTGAGCTTCCGACTG
>JAISAX010000535.1 GCA_031266495.1 Opitutaceae bacterium | reverse complement strand
CCCCCTCCCATCCATCGTCCGTAATTCTTAATTCTTAATTATTAATTCTTAATTCTTAATTTCTCCGTCATCATGACACCACGCGAACGCTACCAGGCCGTCCTCGAAGGCCGCGTGCCCGACCACCTCCCGCGCCTGCCCATACTCATGCAGTTTGCGGCCGAATACATCGGCTCGCATTACGACGCCTTTGCGTCCGACTACCGCACCCTTGTCGAATCCAACATCCGCTGCGCGGAAGACTTCGGTATCGACCAACTCAATACCATGTCCGACCCCTACCGCGAGACCCAGGGCTACGGCGCGAAAATCATATACCCCCGCGACGGCGTACCCTACTGCGAAAAACACCCGCTCGAAGACGACCCCGACCTCGCAAAACTCCCCCGGCCCGACCCCCTCGCTCCCGGCGGACGAATGCTCGACCGCATCAACGCCATTCGCGAATACAAACGCCGCACAGGCGACCACTACTCCATCATGGGCTGGGTCGAAGGCCCCGCCGCCGAAGCCGGCGACCTGCGCACCGTCTCCAACTTCTTCATGGACCTGCTGGACGACGAAGACTACGCGAACGCCCTCATGGCGCGCTGCGTCGAAAACGCCATCGCCTTTGCCCGCCCCCAGATCGAAGCCGGAGCCGACACCATCGGCATCGGCGACGCCGTCGCCAGCCAGGTCTCCGCCGCGACCTACAAAAACCACATCCACCCGCACGAAAAAAAACTCGTGGACGCGCTCCACGCGATGGGCGCGCGAGTGCGCATGCACATTTGCGGCAACATCACGCACATCCTGCCCGGCCTCGCCACCCTCGGCCTGGACGTGATCGACATCGACCACATGGTGGACCTCGCCGCCGCCCGCCGCACACTCGGCCCGCAAACCACCCTGGCCGGCAACATCAACCCCGTTGCCCGCGTGATGAACGGCACCCCCGCCACGATCAAGGCGGACATCGCCCGGTGCTACGCCGCGGCAGGCGCGCCCTACATGGTCAACGCCGGCTGCGAAATCCCCCCCGCCACCCCGCGCGCCAACCTCAAGGCACTCTGCGAACCCCTGAACCCGTGAAAACCTCCTCTCAAAACGAACCGGAGTGGCACGGGCTTCCAGCCCGTGGACAGCGAAGCTGCCAGTCCGGCGTGGCACGGGCTTCCAGCCCGTGGACGGCGAAGCCGCCGGATCGAAGTGGCGCGGGCGTCTCGCCCGCATCCGGAGAGGCGCGGGCTTCCAGCCCGTGTGCCTTGCTTCCCACCTCTCTCCCGTTCCCGCTTCCTCCCCCCCCCCCCCCGCCCCCCCCGACGGCCGTCATCGCGTGCTCCGTACTGGAAGACGAAATACGCGAATTTGCCGCCGGACTCCCGCACATCGCCGCCCTCCACTTTCTCCCGCAAGGACTGCACAACGAACCCGCCCGCCTCCGCGAGCGGCTCAAGGAAACCGTAGCCGCCATTGAAACCGAAGGACGCGCCCACGAGATCGCCCTCGCCTACGGAGTGTGCAGCCGCGGCATCGAAAACATCCCCCTGCGCCGCTGCCGCATGATCGTGCCGCGTGCGCACGACTGCATCACGCTCCTGCTCGGCTCCAAGGAACGCTATCAGGAATACCAGCAGAAAAACCCCGCCATCTACTGGTACAGCCCCGGCTGGAACAAATGCCACGCCGCGCCCGGCCCCGACCGCTTCGCGAAACTCCGCGCCGAATTCTTGAAAAAATTCCCCGAAGAAGAGGCGGACTACCTCGTCGAAATGGAAAAAGAACTACACGCGCACTACACCACCGCCGCCTATGTTGATCTCGGCGTTGGCGACGCGGACGCCAACATCGCCTACACCCGCCGCTGCGCCTGCTGGATGGGCTGGGATTTTCTCCAGGTGCGAGGCGACCCGCAACTTCTTCGCGACCTGCTTGCCGGCGTCCGGGATGACGAACGTTTCCTCACGGTGGAACCGCGGCAGTTTGTGCAACTCAGCATCGACGACCGCGTAATCAAGGCCGTTGACGAACCCCTCCCACCACCTCCCGCTTCCGCCCTTCCACCGCCGCCCGCCTCCTCCCATGATCCCCACGCTGCTCCTCCGCACGCCTGACGCAGAATACCGGCTCCCCCTCCCGCCGCCTCCCGCCGCCGCCGCCGCGGATGCCACGGCTGCCGCGCAACCGGTTTCCGCGTATCTGGCCGCGCATCAACACCCGCTCAACACGCGCTGCGGCGGACGCGGACTCTGTCGCGCCTGTGAAGTCACGCTGGCCACCGGCTCGCTCCATTCGCTCGACACCGGCGCGACCGTGTGCGCCCCGGCGCAAATCAGAACCTGCCGCCACACCCTCCCCCCTCCCCCCCCCCCCGCCTGCGAAGGGAACGGCTCCGGCCACGAAGACATCACGCTCGACATCCCGGCGCGCGCGCTGCTTCGCCACGCGCCGTCCGTTGTATCGGGATTCCGGATAAACATTCCCCGTTCCCTCAATCCGCTCGCCCCGCCACCCGCCTTGCCTCCCGCCCCTCCCGCCCGGCCCGGAACGCCGTGGCTCGGAGCGGCGGTCGATCTGGGCACCACCACCGTCGCCCTCCTCCTTTGCGACCTGCGCACAGGAAAAATCCTCCGGACAGAAACCGCGTACAACGAACAAGTCCGGCAAGGCGAAGACGTGCTCACGCGCATCAACCTCTGCCACGGCGGCAACGGCCCGGACAACCTCCGCCGCCTGCAGCAAGCCGCCGCCGGCACCATACAAAAACTCCTCGACGCCGCCTGTGCCGCTGCCTCCGCGTCGCCGGAAAACGTAAGCTCGCTCGTTGTCGCGGGGAACACCGTCATGCTTCACCTGCTGGCCGGGGTCGATCCCACGCCCATCGGCGTATATCCCTTTGCGCCCCCCTTTCTCGAACACCGCCGCCTCGCCCCGTCCGGCATCGGCCTGTATTTCGGCGACAACGCGAATGCAAGCGCGAATGCAAACGCGGATACGGATACGAATGAAAACACGGATACGAATGCAAATGCGGATACGGATGCCGAAGTGCACCTGTTGCCCGGCCCCGCGGCCTACATCGGCGCGGATCTGGCCGCGGGCATTCTCGTTACGGGCATGCTCCATGACGACGGCCCCGTGATGCTTGTCGATGTTGGCACCAACGGGGAAATCATCCTCAAGCACGGCGAACGGATGCTCGGATGCGCCACCGCCGCCGGACCGGCGTTTGAAGGCGCGGGGCTTGCCAGCGGAATGCGCGCGGTGAACGGCGTGATCGAAAAAATCCGGTTCACCCAAAACCTCCCCCCCCTTTCCCCCCGGCTCGGACTCATCGGCACTCCCGCTCCCGCTCCCGTTCCCGTTCCCGTTCCCGCCACTCCCTATCCCGCCGCCGCCGCCGCTGCCGCCGCCCCCGCCCCTGCCGGAATCTGCGGCTCGGCCTATGTCGATTTTCTCGCCGAAGGCCGGCGCGCCGGACTCCTCACCGAACGGGGCCGTTTTGCGCCCCCTCCCGGCGCGGAACCCCGCATCATCACGCACCCCGAAGCCGGACGCGCCTTCGTGCTTGCCGCCCCGACCATCCTCGTCACCGAGCACGACATCGCAAAACTCCTCCAGGCCAAGGCCGCCATCGCCGCGGGCATAAAGACCCTGCTCGATATCGCGAAACTCGCGCCAACCGACATCAAGACCCTGTACCTTGCGGGCGGCTTTGGCATGCACATCGATCTACCCAACGCCATAGCGTGCGGCCTGCTGCCCGGCTTCGCGCCCGCCCGGATCGAAGTCGTCGGCAACACCTCGCTGGGCGGCGCCCTCGCCGTGTTGCAAGATCGCGACCTGCTGCCCGAAATCGCCCGCGCATGCCGCCAGATGGAAAGTGTTGAACTCAACCTCCAGCCGGGTTTTGAAGACTGCTACATAGATCAGCTTCTGCTCCCGTGACCCGACCTGCCAACGCCGCCACCCCGTCCACGTTCACACCCCCGTCCACGTCCCCGCCTCCGTCCGCGTCCACATCGCCGGACAAACCGCTCTTCTCTGGCGCTCCCCTGACCGTGGCGGAATTTGACCGGCTTGCCTCCAGTTATCGCGACGAAACCACCTTCGACCTCGCCGCCATCGACCGGCAAGGCGCGCTCCTGCGCGGCAAAGCCTGCTGTTGTGCCTCCTCCCGCCCCGCCCGCGCTTCCCGTTCGTCCAGCCCCACCCGTGTCGATGCGCCGCACAGCGACCTCTATCGCCAGGCGACAGGCGAAGCCCTGCGCTGGGGCGACCCCTGCATCATGTGCTGCCCATCCGGATACGCACTCTGGGCCTTGCCCGTCATGCACAACCACGAAGTGCTCGGCGGGCTGCTCGTAGCCGGAGTGCCGCTCGACCGGCAAGGGGAGCCAGCCGGCGCCCTCGACCGCCGCCTGCTCGACGCCACCCGCGCGCTCCTCGAACTCGCCGGACGCCACAACCTCACCAACCTCGCCCTCCTCGAAAAAAACCGCCTCGCCGCCGAGCGCGAATCCGGCCGTGCCGAAGCCATCCACGCCCTCAAGGAACGCCTCTACGACGACATCCGCGGCATCTACCTGAGGGAAGAACCCGCCCTGCTGGCCGCCATCCAGCGCGGGGAACGAACCGCGGCGCGCGGCATCATCAACCACATCCTCACGGCCATATACGCAAGAGGCGCCGGACGCCACAGCCTCCTCAAGACCCTCACCCTGGAACTCGTCGTCATGATGGCGCGAGCCGCGGTGCAAGCCGGAGCCGAACCCGAAAAAATACTCGGCCTCAACTACCGCTCCCTCACGGAACTGGCCGGAGTCCGCACGCAAGAAGACCACACCACCTGGCTGTGCGAAATGCTGGAACAACTCATCGACGCGATGGGTGCCCCCCCCGCGCACCCCAACGCCGTGCAACTCGCGCGAGCCATAGCGCACATGGAACGGCACTACGGGGAGAACCTCGGACGCGACGAAGTAGCGCGAGCCGCCGGCCTTTCAGCCAGCCACTTTTCGCACCTCATGAAAGAACGCGCCGGAGCCACCTTTACGGAACTGCTCCTGCGCATAAGACTGGACAACGCCCGACGCCTGCTGGTGCGCCACGGAGCCGGCGTAGCGGAGATAGCCGCCACCTGCGGATTCAGCGACCAGAGCTATTTCACGCGAGTCTTCAAAAAAAAGTTCAACGAGACCCCCAACGACTACCGCCACCGAATCCGGACCCGGACAAGCGACCCCTGACCCCCCGGAAGCCAAAAGCCCGGCCAGCGCCGGAGCCGATGTTGACCTCACATTGAATTACATCCGCGACGTAAGGGAGTAACTGATGTTACGCGGATCGACTGTAGGGGCTTCGCTTGCGAAGCCCGCGAGCGACTTGGCACAACGGGAGATACGCCAATAAACTCCGCCTGGCACGGGCGCGGGCGTCGCAAGCGACGCCCCTACAGTCGATCCGCGTAACATCAGGGTGTAATTGAAAGCGGAGGGAAAAGGGAGAAACGCCGGACTTCGGACACCGGACTCCGGTGTCCAGAGACCAG
>JAISAX010000531.1 GCA_031266495.1 Opitutaceae bacterium | reverse complement strand
GCCAAAGAGCGCAATACCTACTCCGCCCAATACGCCGGCTACCAACGTCGCGCCGCCCTGCGCGGGTATCGCACGGAGTGCTTTTGCCTGCACGGCCCGGGAATGAGCGACGAGGCCATCGACCGCCAACTCCACGCGCGCGGCATCATCGGCCTCATCCTTGCCGCGCCACGACGTCCCAACCGTTTCCCCGGCGAAATCTGTCTGTGTTGGGAAAACTACGCCTGCGCGACCATCAGTTATACCTGGACCAAACCCGTCGTGGATCGCGTCTCCTCGCACCACCGCCACAACATGGACCGCGCCTTCGCCGAACTCGCCGCCCGCGGCTGCAAACGTATCGGCTTCTGCCTGCCTGAAAACGCCGTGCGCGGCGTCGATGTCAACTGGATGGCCGGTTACCTCGTCGCGCAAGTGCAACTCCCCAAACACCGGCGCCTCCCCCCCTTCGTCGGCACCATCCACGACACCCCGCTCGAAACCTTCCGCACCTGGCACGACCGCTGGCAACCCGACGGCCTCATCACCCTCCTCGGCGAGGAGGCTCGCTGGCTCGCCGCCCTGCACCGCTCGCCCCGCGACAAAAAAACCGGCGTGATTCTCGTCTGCCTCAACCGCCCCGCCGGCTCTCCCTTTCCCGGTATCGACGAAAACAATACACTCGTCGGCGAAATGACATGCGACCTCGTCGTCAACCAACTCACGCACAACGAACGCGGCATCCCCGAACACCGCCGCGAAATCCTCGTCGAAGGCCGCTGGGTCGTACCGGGCGCTTAACTCCCCTCCCCCCAGCCCACCCCCACCCACCCCCCCCCACCCCCCCACCCCCCCCCCGCTCCCGCGCTCCCGCGCCCTTTCCCTTTTCCCCACGGCGAAAGATGCGGTCAGGGCTGGATGTCGATCTTCACAACCGGATCGCCCTGCGCGTGCGGACCGGGGCTGGCGATGGCGTTGTGCTCCAGCGTGAGTCCCTTGATCGAATCCATAACAATGGCCGCGCCAATGCCGGTGGGGAGGGTTTCGCCTTTGCGGGGAATGGAGGGCGGGAGTTGCCCGTAACCGGTGATCGTGTTGCCGGTAATGGCAAGGTTGTCCACGCCGCGCACGACAATGGCGGAACCGCCGGAGCGGATGATCGTGTTTTTTTCGATACGGATGTCGTGCGGGAGACGGGTCGTCGCATAGTTGTTGCCTTCCCGCACAAGGATGCTGGCGCGAAGACCGCCTCCGAGCCGTCCGCCTCGCGAGGTGTCTTCAATGATGTTGCCGCGAACGATGGCGTCGTAAACATAGGGGCCTTCGCCCCAGTAGGACGCGTGCCCGGTGAGCGTGATGGCCGGTCCCTGGGTGAGGGAGAGTTTGTTGTTCTCCACAAAAACGTGCGGGCTTTGCAGCCGCAGGCCGCGGGCCAGCGATCCCCTGAAGTCGTTGCCACGGATGATGGCGCCGGGGCTGGAAAGCTCTTCGCAGATCATGATGACGTCGCCCGTGATTTCGATGGGGGAGTCGAGTTTGAGGCGGGAGGCGCGGAGGGGTTTTTCAATGTTGGCGGGGGAGAGCGCGGCGGCGTCGCCGGAATGCCAGCGATGTTTCAGATCGGCCAGGCAGCGGCCCGTTTCGAGTTTCCACGAGACGGGCGTCCAGGTGGCGACGCGCTTGCCGAGCGAACGCATGGTGGCGCGTTCGAGAAACTCGACGGCGCGCGGTGTATCCATTTTTGCGCGACGGTTGGGAACGGTGGTGATGATCGTGTCGGGCGCTTCCTGCCAGATGACGCGGGCGAGGTGGCCGTGCACGTTCACGAAGTCGTCGCCGAGGGTTTCCATGCGGCAGTCCTCGATGAGGGGTCCCCTGGTCATGTTGTCGCAGTTGATGCCGTCGGCGTTGCCGGCGACGAGGCGGTTGGTGCCGGGGCGGCGGAGGATGTTGCAGCGGCGGAAGACGGGAGCGCCGCCTGCGGTGTGCACGAAGGCGACGAAGGGGGCGGCGTAGAGTGTCACGTCTTCGAGGATACAATTGACGCCGCCTTCGATACGCACGGCGCGCTGCATGCGGCGGAGCATGGCGTAGGGGTCGCCGACCGCGATGCCGGCGTCGGAAACGGGGGCATCGTAAAAGCCGTGGAATTTTAAACGGTACGAGCCGTCGGGCCGGCGGGCGGACCACGAGAAGGTGACTTCGCAGCCGCTTTGGCCGGCCTTGAGTTCGCGGGTTTCGCGGTCGAAAACGATGCCGCGTCCGCGCCAGGTGTCCTTCATGAGGCCGGGCACGGCGCGTTCGTAACCGGGGTCGAGCCGCACGTCGAAGGCGCCGGTTTTTTCGTCAATGGCGGTGACAACGCCCTGGAGGTAGGGCAGCGGATCCCAGTCGAGGAAGACGTTGCGCAGCGTGGTGTTTTTCGCGCCTGCGAGCACGATGCCCGACGCCTCGGTTTCGAACCAGAGGGTGGATCCCTGGAAGTCGAGGGTGACGCCGTCCATGGCTTTGGGCAGGAAGATGTGCGTGGGGTATTTTCCTCCCGGGCCACCGGTGGCTTCGGCGAAGCGGTAATGCGCGGTGGGGATGCGGATGTCTTTTTCTCCGGCGGCGACGGAGGCGGCGATTTGCGCCAGGAGTTTTTGTCCGGCTTCGCGTTGTTGTTCCTTCACGGCGCCGTCCCATGCCGCCATCTCCGGCGGAAGGGGACCGGCGGCGGCGCTGGCGGAAAAACGGAAAGCCAGAAGGCCGATAATTGAAATGAGGATACGGATGGTTTTGTTCATGGTTTTGGCGGAATCAGAGAGGTGCGGCGGACGGGTTGCATGGCGAGGGCGGGCG
>JAISAX010000529.1 GCA_031266495.1 Opitutaceae bacterium | reverse complement strand
CGCCCGCCCTGGCCGGCCCCGCCCCCCGGCTGGCGGGGCGGCCCCCCGCGCCCCCCGCGGGCCGGCCCCCCCCCCCCCCCCGAAGGATGAACGAATCTTGCGTGTCCTCATCATCAATGAAATCCGCAGCGTCTTCCGGCATCTCGAAAATGCTCTCGTGTTTGAATACGAGTTTGCCAAAGCGGTTCGGTCCCCGGTGCCGGACGTCTTTGTCCCAGAGGGTTTGCAGGAGTTGACTGCTGAACCATGTGGCATCGAGGTCCAGGGAGCGGGTCGTCCATTACATTACGCGTTTGCGTGCCTGATTCGCCCGTTCGGCGGTGTAGTAGGCAAAAAAACGTGGGTCGTAGGATTCCAGATACCCAATTGTTTCGAATGTGGATGGCGCATCGGTTGCCGGAGCGCGCAAGCCCCAGAATGATTCATCGATCCGAAACAATTCGCAGCCTAAGTTGCGGAATATTTCATCAACTGGTTTTTGTCGTCGGGAACTGTGTGCGGAGACGTGCTCAAGCAGAAATGTTTTAACCATTGGAACCCGTCCCTTGGCACGTATGAGCGCATCGCGGCTCTCTTCGGAAATGCCGTCAAAATAACGGTAAACGTCGAAGCGTTCCTTGGGGTGCTGCGGGACTGGATTTGATGCAACCACGGCTGGGAATCTGATATTTTGACCGGGAGAGGCAAGGTCGTGTTTTTTTCAAAGAATCGCCGGGCGCTGGTGTGGATTTTTTTCTGGCGGATGGGATCAACCTGAACCTGCTGGAAATTCCGACAGATTGCAATTTATTGAAATTTAGCTTGTTAGAAAGGTTCAGGCTCCGCAGTGATTCGTTTCCTGTCCGAAAGACTTGTCATTTTCAGATTAATCATTATAAATGATCCATTATAAGAATTTAAGACTTATAGATGATTGTTTAAAATGCGCTCCTCTTTTCATGATCTGCTTCCGCCATCGCTCAGGCGCTCACTCGCGAAATTCGGTTCGGATATCGCGAAGGCGCGTCGCAGGCGTGGCATTACCATCGAGATGATGGTGGAGCGTATCGGCGTGTCCAAAGCGACGTTTGCGCGTATCGAGAAGGGAGACCCCTCGGTGGCGATGGGAGCCTATGCGATGGCCCTGTTCGCCCTCGGATTGGGGGAGCCTCTGGGGGACTTGGCGGACGTGCGCCGTGACGAGGAGGGACTGGCGATGGAAGAAGAGCATTTGCCGAAACGCGTGCGCGTCAGGAAGTCGCCGACATCCCTATGAAACGGGTCATTCAGGTTTATGCGGGAGATGAGCCGCATCGGGTGGGGACGCTGCACTACGACATCAACGGCCCGCGTGAGCGCGCCGCCTTCACCTACGATTCCGGCTGGCTTGGGGGCGCGGAGCGTTTCGCGCTGGAACCGGGCCTGCCCCTGGTTCCTGGCGCGCAATTCCATCGAAAGACAAAAGAGGGATCGGTCTTCCCCGCAGCGATTGCCGATACGGAACCGGATGGCTGGGCCCGCAAGGTCATCCTGCGCGATCACGCCAAGCGCCGCCAGGAAGCGCGGCGGGCAGGAGAGGCTCCGGCTGCGGTTCATCTCAACGCGATGGATTTCCTGCTGGCCGTGGACGACTCAAGCCGGGTTGGCGCGCTGCGCTTCAAGGATGAGGTGGGCGTCTTTTGCCGTTCGGTCGAATCCGGGCGCAGGACCGCGCCGCCGCTTCTGGAGTTGAGTCACCTGCTGGCCGCGTCCCGGGCAGTGGAGACGGAAAGCGAGACGGCCGCCGATCTGGCTTATCTTCGCGGCCGCGGGACTTCGCTCGGCGGCATGCGCCCCAAGTGCACGGTGGTCGATGAAGACGGCAGTCTTTCCATCGGCAAATTCCCCAGCGTGCATGATGAACGGCCGGTCACCAAGGGCGAGGTGCTGGCCATGCGGCTCGCCCGCGAGGCGGGTATCACGGTGGCGGATACGCGCCTGATCGATAGCGACGGCCTGCCCGTGGCCTTGATCCGGCGTTTCGACCGTCCGCAGGCCGGCGGCCGCCTCATGTATGTCTCGGCCGCCACCCTGCTGGGAGCGAAGCCCGGCGATGCGAGAGAGCATTTCTACACGGAGATCGTGGATGCGTTGCGCGTCCATGGGGCCGCCGTCCAGGCGGACGTCGAGGATCTGTGGCGCCGCATGGCCTACTCGATTCTCATCACCAACGTGGACGACCATCTGCACAACCATGGCTTTCTCCATTTCAACCGCGGCCAGTGGAGACTGGCGCCCGCCTTTGATTTGAATCCCTTCCCCGACCGGGCCCGGGAGTTGAAAACGTGGATCACCGAAGAGACGGGGCCGGAGGCGACGATCGAGGCTCTCTTGTCCGCCATCGCGTATTTCCGGATACCGATGAAGCGGGCGAAAGCGGTCCTTCGCGAGGTGGAGGCGGCGGTTGCCCGCTGGCGCGACCGGGGACGCACGCTCGGAATGACGAACCGGGAGCTCGATCAGTTTGGCGAGGCGTTCGAGCATCCCGAGCGAGACGCCGCCAGACGGGCATGCGCAGGGTGAGCCATCTGTGATTCGGGACGTAAAAATACGGGGTTTCATCCGTAGGCCGGCCCCCGAAAATCCATTTGGCCGGGATGCCATCAGACCTTGCTCGACAAGCCGAGCTGGTCTCCAATCGCCGTATGCGGAAAACCGTACGTACGGTGGTGTGGGAGCCCTCCCGGGCACAATCCCGGTAGGGCCACCCGAACATCAATACTTTGTGAGCAATCCCAAAACACACTTGAGATCAGCGACCTGTACCTGATCGGGAAGTAACAGGGTCCGGGCTGATCCGCTCCGCGTGTCCGGTCGGATGCCGGCAAGCCGGCACCCCTTGCTGCGGACGTCGGCTTGCCAGCGCCTCACGCCTTCACCGGCGCGGGAAGGTTGGCGAGGTGCGGGATCTCCAGCGTCGTCCAGGGCGCGATGTGGCGATCGGGATAGATGAGGATCACCGAGACCTCCTGCTCCGGATCGCGCGAGGCCAGCTCGACACGGACCCGGTGGACGCGACCGGCAACGGGCGTGAACGTCCCCCTCGACTTGTCCGGAGCGCGGTGCGTGGCGGGCACATACGGCAGGCCTGCGGGGCAATCGATAACGAGCCGGTCGTCAATATAAAGTTTGGCGCCGGCGCGGGCGAGGCAGACCAGGAGGCGCGATTCGCCGGTGGCGGGCGTCCAGTCCCAGGAAGCCCCGCCGGCGGCCTTGACGGCGGACGGGAGTTCGCCATTGGCCCAGACAACGGCGGCGGGAGCATCGGCAGGAACGGCGGCGGCAACGGGAACGTCGGCAGGAGCGGGAACGCCGGCGGGAGCGGCGGCGCCTGTCGCGGCGGGCTGGATACGGATGGTGCCGGGGAGCGCGGCTAGAGCGGTGGCGGGCGGGCGGGTGAGCGCGGCCCAGTCGGGCGCGGCGGCGTGCGGGGCGAGCTTGCCAATGAGCGCGGCGGTGCGGGCGGTGAGTTCGCCCAGCGTCCGCGGAGCCTTGATGCCCTGGATGCCGGGACCGATAAACACGCCGTCTCCGATGGGCGCCACCCAGCGGGCAGGGATGGCGTCCGCGCCGAGCGCGAGTCCGATGGTGGCGCCAACGGTGGCCGCGGTGCAGTCGGTATCGTAGCCGCCGTTGACCGCGAGGAGGATGCTCTTCTCGAAATCGCCGCCGCCGTGAAGCAGCGCCCAGATCGTGAGGGCGACGTTGAGCGGCGCGTGCGTGAAGTTGTCGTTGCCGTGGGCGGCGAGGAGTTTTTCACGCGAGGCCCAGGTTTCGACACCGGCGGCATGGTCGTCGATGACGAGCGCGGCGGCGCGGGCGGTTTCGCAGCCGGCGGGAATCAGGGCACGGGCGGCGGCGATGGCACCGGCTACGGAGCGACCGCCGGCAACGTGCGCCTGCATGGCGGCGAAGAGGACTTCGCCGGCGATGCCTTCGACTCCGTGATCGAGCGTGGCATCGAGCGCCGCATAATGCGCGGCGCTGTGCGCATCACCAGGAAAAAGGCACGCCCAGAATTCGGAGCGGATGGGCGAACCCATGCCGGAAACGAAATGATTTTCGAATACACCGGCTTCCCGGGCGGGCACTCCGCGGCGGAGGTTCCAGCGGCAGCGCCCGTATTCGTCCCACATGTAGTGGAGATTCTCCAGCCAGGCGCGGGCAAAGTCGTCCTGCGTGAGGGCCACGCGGCCGGAACCGGGGAGTTTCTCCACAAGATCGAGCCACACGAGCTGGAGTTCGAGATCGTCGTTGGGCGGGGCGATGGTCGGGACGGGATCGTAGAACGTGAAGTTCAGGCGGTCCATGCGACCCTCGGCGGGAAGGCCGAGCGTGCCGCCGATGGACTTGCCGAGCCAGCAACCGAGGATGCGAGACGGGATGTCGGGGGGGACGGAGATCATGCCCGCCAGCCTGGTCGGGGGCCGCGACCGGCGAAGCATGAAATGGCCTCGTATTTGTCCATTCTCTGGTCAAAACGGCCAGTGCATGGCACTGGCACAACAAAAGGTGGAGTTTGTGTACGCGACGCTCGCGAGGCGGATTCGCACGGGGTTCTGGCGAACGGGCGAGGTCATCCCGGCGGAGATCGATCTGGCGGCGGAGTTTCGTTGCAGCCGGGGCACGGTCAACCGGGCGGTTTCGCAACTGGCGCGGGAGGGCCGGGTGGAGCGGCGGACGCGGGCGGGCACGCGGGTGCGGACGGGGGGGGGGGGGGGGGGGCGGGCGCGGAAAAACCGCGGGGAAAGAGGGGCC
>JAISAX010000498.1 GCA_031266495.1 Opitutaceae bacterium | reverse complement strand
AGGGCGGCGAGCACATTCATATTTTACAGCCGGTCCTCGAACGGCGTGACGACGGCGTAGTCGAGGTCGAGGATTTTGGCGATCTCGACGAGTTCGGCGGCGTGGTGACCGATGCCGAGCGCGAAGTGGTGCGTGGGGCCTTCGGCTACCCAGCGTTTCAGGAAAGTGCGTACGTCGGGCTTGAAAATGCCGTGCGTGTTGGTGTTGCCCGTCGGCGGGATGGGGCGGCGGGCGGATTCGCCTTCGGCAATCACAAACTTGAACTTGCCGTCGGCTTTCTGGCCGATCGAGAGCATCGTGACCGGGCCTTCCTTGATCCGGAATTCGACGCCGGCTCCGCTGCCGGGTTTGCCGTGGTACTTTTTCAGACTGCGGATGACGGGCTTGCTCGCGGCAATGTTGATGTGATGCGGGCCGTCGTGGCCGACAAGGACGCTGTCCATTGCGAAATCGACGGGATGGAATTCGGCGAAGCTGCCTCCGATGTCGAGGCGGTCCATGATCATCATCGCCACGCAGGTCTTGATGTCGAATTCGCCGCACATGGGGAAGCCGGCGCCGGTGAGGAGCGAGTTGCCCACAATGAGATTGGTGACGAGGGTGCGCAGTTCGCTGCCGGGCTCGGCTTCGTAGTAGTAGGCGAGGCCGTCGAGTTTCTTGTCGGCGATGAGGCCTTCGAGCGCGACGGCGGCGCGGGCGGCGGTGTCAAGGTCGGCGGTGGTGAGTTTTTCGGTGAGCGGATCGGACTTCGGATCGGGCGTATCGAAAAATCCGAGGATTTTTTCTTTCCACTTTTCAACGGCGGCGGCGTCGGGCGCGCGGTAGTGTTTGTGGATGTCGCCGGGTTCGACGAGGACGACGTGGGGACCGAAGGCCGCGGTGATGGCGGTCGGGTCGGTGTGCATGTCGAGCATCGATTCGAGGACGTGGCCCATGAGGCCGAGTCGGGCCTTGCGGAGCGAGTGCAGGACCTTGGCGATGCCGCACCAGCTTTTGAGTTCGGCTTCGACGACGGGATCGTCCTTCTCGTGACCGAGGATGACGGGGGGCGGTTTGCGTCCGAAGCGGATGGCGACGCCGGTGAACTCGGGCACGGAGCAAAAATCGTCGTTGCAGAGCTGCATGAACGTCGTGCCGTTGGGGTAATCCATCGCCGCGAGCGGCTGGATGGCGACGAGGACGATGGGCACGTTGATCTCGCGGCAGAGGATGCCGAAAGTCGAGGAGGTGCCGTAGGTGACCATGTCCACGAAGAGGAGGTCGATGTCGGCGGCCTTGACGCGGGGGACGACTTCGCAGGCGGCCTGGGCGGTGTCGAGCATGCCGAAGTCGGAGACGGTGACGCCGTGCGCCTCAATGCGCCGGCGGACGTGGTTTTGTTTGCGGATCATCTCGTCGAGAAGTCCGGGGAATTGCGGCCAATAAACGTGATGGCCGATGCCGACGAGTCCGGCGCGCGCGGTGAGCGGACGCAGGCGTGCGATGCGCGGGGCCGGAGCGGAGGAAAGGGGAGCGGGAGTGGTGTTGGTGGTGCTCATTTGATTCTACCAGGAGCAGAAAATCTCTCCGGTGACGGGTTCGGTGGTGACGCAGTGGCCTTCGGCGGTGCGACGGAAGGGAATGACCGGGCCGGTGCCGAGGTAGCCTTCGTCTTTCCGGATGCGCACGGCTTCGGGGGGAAAATCCGTATCGGGCAGGAAAGTGATTCTGGCGTTTTTCAGGCCGGTTACGCGGAGGCGGCGGGTGATGCCGATCTCGCCGGAGTGGTGCTCGCGGCAGGACACGTCGCCGGGATCGGCTTGCTCGACGAAGACGCGACATTCGCGGTGCCAGGCGGCGGGCGTGTGCGTTTCGCCGGGGCTGGAGCTGTCACCGGTCAGGTGAACGTCGGTGCCGGTCGGGACGGGGACGCCTTGCGGGAACCGCCAGCGGAGTGTGGTGGTCGTGCTGGTGGTGAATCCCGAAAACACCCAGCCGCCACGGGAACGGGCACAGAGGATCAGCGGATCTTTGGTCGCAGGCATGCTTTTTTCGAAGCGGATGACGTAACCGAGCTTTTCCAGCGCCCAGCGCATGAAGCGCGCGGGATGGGCCCACTGAGCGGGGTTGTCAGGATTGGGGAGATGAGAGCCGCCTTTTTTGACGGTTTCGGAGAGCGCGCCACGCACCCAGAGCAGGCGACCGTCGCAGGCGGCGACAGCGAAAGGACGCGTCTCGCCGGCGGGACCGGTGACGGTGGCAAGGGTTTCGACGGAGGCGGGCGGGACGCTCGCGGAACACGGGCTGGAAGCCCGTGCCGTGTCGGAATCATGGGCAGGATGCCCATGCCACGTTGCGGGCGGGACGCCCGCGCCACTCCGGAGCGGTGAGGCAACGTTTACGGGCAGGGATGCCCGTGCCACGTCGGTGGCGGGCGGGTCGCCCGCATCGCGTTGATCGGCCCAGTCGGTGTCGATGGGACCCCCGTTGAGGAGGGTGCGATAGTTGAGCTTTTGAGGAAAGGCGGAGCCGTCGCGGTGGGTGTCGGGCGCGAGCACGGTTTCGATGGTGAGTTCGCCGTCGAGGGGGGCGGCTCCGGTGCGGAGGCCGAGGAGGGCAAGAAATCCGGGCGAGGTATGGGTGAGGGGTCCGTAGAGGAGGAGGGCGCCGCCGGTGCGGATATGTTCGAGGAGCGCGGCGGCGAGAGGCGTGCCGGCATCGGGGGCGGGAGTGACGAG
Source organism: Opitutaceae bacterium (assembly GCA_031266495.1). The sequence goes on along the minus strand of JAISAX010000498.1, from coordinate 1,554 downwards.
CACAGTGTCGGCATAGAGGTCGGGTTTGGCTGCGCGGGTGGCGAGATAGTTTTTCACCGAGACAACCGTGTTGAGCGGAAGGCCGGTATTGACGGCCGTGCGCATGAACCAGTCGCCGAAAAAGACCTCGCTGGCCCGGCTGGGCGTGGCGAAGGTCTGGTCATGGTATTCGTCGAACGGGTACACCCAGGTCAGGAGTCCGGGGGCATCGGGGAAATCGGCGAGGGCGCGCTGGATGTGTGGGGTGATCTCGTTGGGCACCTCGCGCGGGAGGCGTCCGAGAGAATCGTCGATGGTGAGGAGCGAGAGCGAGGCGGGCGGGACGATGGCGCCATCGGGCCCGATGCGATTGCAGGCGAGGGGGAGGTAGATGTCGTGCGGTTCGCGTCCGTAGCGGTCGAGCCACGGGCTGTTGAGCCACCAGGGGTCGTGGATGTAGTAGCGAAAGGGGTAGCCGGGCGAAGCGGGCGGGACGCCCGCGCCGCTTCTTTCGCCGGGGAGTTCCGCGATGTGGGACATCCAGCCGACGAGTTCGAGGCCGTAGTCGTGGTTGAGCGCGGCCCAGGGAGAGTTGACGGGAGCGATGAGGTTGAAGCCGCCGGTGTAGATGTCGCGCACGGGAGAGGCGTGGGCGGCGAGGTCCATCGCGGTGGAGAGGTTGCTGCCGCGCGTCTCGACGGGATGGTCGGGGCACTCGGCGCGGAAGTCTTGCCAGAATTTCAGGATGGAGCGGTTGACGGCGGGAGCGCCCGAGGTGTCGAAGCGTTCGCCATCGAAAACTTCGCCGGTGCAGTTCCAGGAATCGAGCGAGAAGCCGAATCCGTTGGAAAACCAGATATAGTCGAAGCCGGTGTCCTGCATGAAAAGACGCGCCTGACGTCCGAGAAAAGTGCCGAGCTGCGTGCCTGCGGGGATGCCGTCGGGGAAACCGGCGTAGGCGATATCGTCGGCGTGCAGGCTGGAAGCGCAGTGGAGCCACTGTTTGTGGCCCATGATGGCGCCCTTGTTGATCTCGGGGTGTCGCTTGTACTTGAAATCGGATTCGGCGAACTCCGGGCCGGGGTCGAAGGTGGTGCCGAAGGAAACCGGTTTTCCTGTGGTTTCCGCCACAATACGACGGAGAACGGCGATGATGTCGCGCAGGCGTCCGTAGGTGAGGGGAGGGGGGGGCGGGTTGGCGCAGTAGGGCACGCGGGCTGTGCCGTGGAGGGTGCCGGGCAAGGTGCCCGGAGGGGCGTCGTTGGCGATGCCGATGTAGCGTGCCCAGCGGATCTCGTCATCGGGGCGGCCGCGGTAATCGAGGATTTCGGAGCCGTCGGCCGTCCAGAAAAGGAACGAGAGGGCGTCGGCGCTCTGGAGGAGAGCGTGGTACTGCGAGAGAATTTCCCGGGCGACGGTTTCGGTGCCGGCGGGCGAGGGGGCGCGGAAGGGTTTCGGCGAGAGTTCGAGAATGAGCCGGCGAAAACGGCGGTTGGCGCCGGGCGTGACGGAGGTGACGGGTGCGATGGCGGACATTATGGATTTCAGATTTGGGATTTCAGATTTCAGAGGAGG
>JAISAX010000446.1 GCA_031266495.1 Opitutaceae bacterium | reverse complement strand
CGCTTGCGACGCCCGCGCCAGGCGGACAGTATTGGCGTATCTCCCGTTGCGTCAGGTCCTCGCGGGCTTCGCAAGCGAAGCCCCTACGTGAGGTACCGCGTAACATCCGTAACCATCATTCCCGACCGGATGGCCGAAACCTGGCCATCCGGATTATTTTTTCCATCCTCCCCTCCACCCCCCCCCCCTTCCCTGCTTTCCTCAAAAAGAACACAAAACCACCTGACATGAAACTGCCTGTTATAAGTGCCATCCTTCTCGGATCAGTCTGTCTTGCCACAGCGGATACCAGCGCGGCGCCTGCGCTCCAGGACGGCTCCCCGCCCACGACTGCCGAGCCTGTCCTGTTCATCCGGACCGCCAACGGCAAACCCGAGGGACGACTGTTGTTTCAACCAAAACGCCTCCTTCGGGCATACGCCTTCAATCCCGACCGGGAATTTCCCGTCACGGACTTCATTCTGGATGGGCGAAAAATCACCCATGCCGGCCACGAGCCGATTCCCCACTGGACGGAACACGATTTCGTCTCTCCGGAAAAAACGGATACCCACGAACAGCCCCATGCGGACGGCAAGCGATACATCCTCTATGGCGGACACCGCCTGTTCGCGGACCGGCAGATCCATTTTGATTACGAGACCGACGAACCCTGGCGAGGCCCCATCCCTCGTGACCAGAGCGCAAACCTCCCCCGGCTGCACCGCAAAATCCGGAACCACGAACCCATTGTGCTCACCATTCTCGGCGACAGCATCTCGCAAGGCTGCGATTCGACAGCGTGGTCCAACGTCCCGCCCAAGCTGCCGCCCTACCGCGATCTCCTTGCCCGGGCCATTCGCCAGGCATCGGGAGCCAGCGTCACGCTGCGCAACCTGGCCGTGGGAGGAAAAGCGACGCCGTGGGGAGTCGAACAAACCGGGGCCGTCGCCAGGACGAAGCCAGACCTCCTTGTCATCGCCTTCGGCATGAACGACTCCTCCGCCCGGCGACCGGACAAAACATTCGTCCGGAACATCACGGCGATCATGGACGGCGTTCGTACTGATTGTCCCGATACGGAATTTCTTCTTGTCAGCGGAATGACGCCCAACCCGTTTTGGGCGCACAGCCATCCGGAGTATCTGGAAACCTATCACAAAAGTCTTCAAAAACTCGCCGGTCCGCATGTGGCCGTTGGCGATGTTCGCACCACCTGGCTCCACGTTCTGGAGCGCAAAGGTTTTTTTGATCTGACCGGCAACGGCATCAATCACCCCAACGATTACGGCCACCGTCTCTATGCCAATGTGCTCGCCCGAACGATCCTGGGACCCCGCGAACCAACATTCGGCGAACGCGGTCAAAGCCAAGGCGCTCAATGGTGATTCCATACCACAATTGGTGATTTCAGCCAATTGTCAGGAGACGGGAAGTAATGTAACATTGCCACTTTTCCATATGAACCTGCCTGACACCGCCGCCCGCTGGATCCGGGACGACACCTGACCCGGAAAAACCGGGCAATTTTTCCCGCCGCATGGGTCCGGATTCGGTGGTGTGGGGGCGGAGTCCGTCTGCATCAGAATCGCGTCAAAGCGAACGATGTTCGGCACGGAGTTTTTCCAGCAAAGTCTGCAAGGCAGCAATCGACTTGCGCTTGAGTTGGACACGAGGAGTAACCTTTTTTCCAAGGAGTTCCTGCATCGTGTAGATGCACCCAATAAGTTCCCCCTTTTCGATACCCTCTTCAATGCCCTCTTCAATGAATTGCTGTGCGGTGGATTTGAACATTTTGCGGATGGATTCGGATTCTATGGTGTCGATTCTGGTTTTGACCTTTCGGCTGTCAACTCCGCAGGCACCGATAATGTAATTGATAATACGATCAAGGCGTCGGCCAAGGCCGATTTTGCGCATGAGCGATTCGTCCCAAACGTAATCGTTGAGCACGGCGTCGCCGCCCTCCTGTTGCGCCTTGAGCACGCGCAAGGTCAGTGTCCCCAGCGCCGTCCCGCGCAACTCGTCGAATGCCAACAGCGCCAGTTCCAGAAACCGCACGGAGAACTTCGGGATGAACGCCGCCAGATCACCGGCGGCCTCGCCCGTCAGCCCGAAAAGTTCCGGTCCAAACTCCGCCGATACACGCCATGCTTTTTTATTTTGCGCCAGCACGACCGGCAGAATCACCGGCAATGTCCTCACCCCGGGATTTTTCTCCAGATACGCCTCCCAAATATCGATCATGTAACGCAGGACGCGCAGCACGATCCAGCGATCCTTGCGATATTGATGCTCGATGAGCACATACACAAAAACCTCCGGTTCCCGGCCAACCGCCCCGGCTCTCGCCCCCACCTTTGCCTTCGTGCCTGCAACCGTGTCAGGTCGCCCTTTTGCGCCCGTCTTGCTCGCGACCTGAAACAACAAATCGGCTTCCGACGCCTTCAATTTGCGCGACACAAACGAATCGTTCACATGCACCACACACTTTTCGCGCAGGTCCAGCCAACGCCGCACATTTGGCAAAAGATACGCCTCAAGAAAAGCAATCAGCGTCGGAATATCCTCGAACGCATTTTGCACCAGTTTGTCGTGCGGCTGATGGAGAGGATCAGGAACGTCCTTCTGCCGCTTTCGCCGTGCCTGCTGCATGGAGTCGGTTTTCATGGAATGGTAGCCATCCAGCCCTTCCTCTCCCCCAACTGCAAACCCCGCTTGTCTGAGACCCCGAACTCGCCCCGCACCACGCGTGGCATGACCATTCTGTCCATGGGCGGCGCAAAGCGCTGCCACCTGGCGGCATAAACCGTAAAACACCATGAACACAAAACACCCGACATTGGCACAGGAACACAGATTACTGTCTTCCGACGCCCGCTGGATCCGGGACGACACCGGACCCGGAAAAACCGGGCAATACAATCTGCGCGCGCGTCGCGAGTTTTCCATTACATCCGGTCTTTTGGAAAAAATCCGCCTTCACGGCGGCGCCCGCCTGCGCATTACTGCCGAGTCGTATTACCAGGTCTGGATCAACGACCACGTGCTCGGCCACGGCCCGGCCAAGTCGCCCGAAGGCGAACGCTTCGTGGACACCTTTGACCTCTCGCCTCCCGATCTCCTGCGCGAGGGCAACAACCGTCTCGACGTGCTCGTCCACGTCCTCGGCGCCGGCACCATGAATGCCGCCTGCCCGGACGAGGCCGGACTACTTTTCCAGATCGAGCTGCCCGACGGAAGTATCATTCCGAGCGATACCGTAACCCTCGTGCAACGCGACCCGCAACGCCTCAAGCGCACCGTCCGGAGATGGATAATGCCCTGTATCGAGGATGTGGATGCAAATGCAGACGTGGCACGGGCTTCCAGCCCGTGCTGCCACTTCCTGGCACCCCGCGTGCATTATCGAAAAACCCACGACAAAACTTCTGCCCCGCCCCGTGCCGCTCCCTTCACGAACGCCCATCTCTCCCGACCGCGTCATCGCGTTCGACGAAGTGCGGTTTCCCGACTTCTCCTGCACGTTCCGGATAAAACCTTACCTCGTCGATGAACGGGAACGACTTCGTAACAACACCTACAATCAGCCCGCCCTGATCGTCACCGACCTGTTCACGGAGTGCGATCAGAAGATCGAACTCGTGCCGACCGCCGGCCAGATCATCTGGTTTTCCGGCAACCGGAAACTCGTTCGCAGCTCGGGCTGGGCGCGCTGGCCCGGCGACCCGTCTCCGAAAACACTGCGCCTGCACAAAGGCGCCAATCGCCTCGTCGGCGTGCATGTGGAAGGCAATCACTTTCAAGACGTCAATCTGGCCGCATTCGCACCGCATCCGGTGCAGCCCCTGAACCCGTTCGGCAAGGGAGGCTTTCAGGTGATCCTCGCCGGCGATACCCCCCTGCTTTCCGGGGACGGAAACATGCTTTCCGACGCCGCGCTGGAGTTGATCGAAACAGGTACGTATCCGGAAATGGATACGCAGCACACATTGATTGACGCCAATCCCCAGGATCTCGTCGTCAACGCCAGGCCGGCAGCGGCAGCAAGTGGCGCGGGCGTCCCGCCCGCATCCGGCGTGGCACGGGCTTCCAGCCCGTGTTCCGGAAGTGGCACGGGCATCTTGCCCGTGAGCGTTGCCTCTCCGCACGACGCGGGCA
>JAISAX010000444.1 GCA_031266495.1 Opitutaceae bacterium | reverse complement strand
GACCCCGTATCGAGTGCCAGGCGGATGTGCCTTTGCCAGGCGAAGCGTGCCCCGGCGCACAAGGAGACCGTTGCTCGCCGCGCAGGCCGCGCTGCGACCGGCGTTGCCCGCCGCGCCCGCCCGGCAGGTCTCCGCATGACTTCCCCGGGGACCGGCAGGAGCCCGGTTGACGCCTGCGGGCTTTCTGTCGTCTCCAACAGGCTTTCTGTCGTCTCCAACAAGGTTTCTGTCGTCGCCAACAAGAGTTCTGTCGTCTCCAACAGGGTTTCTGTCGTCTCCAACAGAGGTTTCGGCGTCGCCGCCAGGACTCCTGTCGTCGCCAACGGAAGTTCTGTCGTCTCCAACAGGGTTTCTGGCGTCGCCGCCGGAAAGTCTGTCGTCGCCAACGAAACCTTCGGCGTCGCCAACAAGACCCCCGTTGCTCCCGACCCAAACCCCGTTGCCTGCGCCAGGGCACCAGCCGCCAGCGTGCTCGATTTTGACGAGAACCAGCGCGGGCAGCGCATCTGGCTGATCGCCCGCCGGGAAAACACCCGCGGCCAGAAAGGCCCCTGGACCGACATCCTCTCCGCCATCATCCCCTGAACGGGGGAAAACGCTGAAAACCGAAAAGCTGAAAGACTGACATCTCTGAAATCTCCAATCTCCAATCCTCTCACCCTTTTTTCTCACCACGAGGAACACTATAAACATCATGAAAAACAGGATCAAAAACAGAATCCACAAAAACCATGCCGCCGCGCTGCTGGCCGCTGCATTCACGCTGGGGGCCGCGACGGCCTTCGGAGCGATCGACATCGAGATGGTGACGGTCGGCAATATCAACAACGCGGCGGACACCACCACCGGCAGCCTCTACGGGTCGGTAAGCTACGAGTATCAGATAGGGAAGTACGAGGTGACGAACGTACAGTATGTGGCGTTCCTGAACGCGGTGGCGGGTACGGACACGTATTCGCTCTACAATACGGACATGGGGAGCAATGCGGATTTCGGAGGGATTACGCGTACGACGGGCGACTCCGGAAGCTACGAGTATGCGGTGAAGGAAGGGTGGGGAAACAAGCCGGTGAACCATGTATCGTTTTATGATGCGGCGCGGTTTGTGAACTGGCTGCAGACCGGTTCGACGGAGACGGGGCTGTACACGTTTGAAGACGGCGTCTTGAAGAGCACGCCGGATCACGCGACGAGCACCGGGTGGGTGATAGCGAGCGAGGACGAGTGGTACAAGGCAGCGTACTACAACCCGACGCTGAATGGAGGTGCGGGCGGGTATACGAATTACCCGTTTGTGGGAGGAGGGTCGCCGACCCACGGGCAGCATGACGCGACCGGTGCGAACTACTACGAAAGCGCAAATGGAGGGTTTGCGAAACCAGGAGGCGAGATCATAGCGGATGTGGATTATTACGTAAATGCGGCCTCGTATTTCGGGACGTATGGCCAGGGGGGAAATTTGTGGGAGTGGAACGATAGTCTGTATGATTCTGATAGTCATGTGTTGCGGGGTGGCTCGTTTTACAACCTCGGCGACGACCCCCTCTCCGCCGCGTCTGGTCGCATCAGCTTCGGCCCGGCGTATGAGGGTATCAGCATCGGCTTCCGTGTTGCCTACCTGACGTCCGTGCCCGAGCCGAGTGTGTGGGGAAGTGCGATGGGACTGACAATGCTTGTGATTGGAATGTGGGTACGTCGGGGCCGCCGCCCCCTTTAACCTTTAATCCTTTTACCCTTTAAGGACCCCGCGGTAGCGGGTCCCGCCGCCCCTCCGGGGCGGCCTGTCGGGGGGCCGGGGGGCTTGCCCCCGGTGAGTTTGATTTTCCGAAACCGGCGAAACCGGTCGAAATTTGAAAAACGTTAACGCAGGGGCGCATTCACGTGCGCCCGCGAGCAGCGCGAGCACCTGCGCTGGCTGATCCGTCTGGCGAGGGACCGCCGGCTGCTCACCGCGCACCAGTACGAAACCGATTTGACGGGATCGGGATTAGCGAAGATGAGCGCAGATTAGCGATTCCCCCTCCCCACGCCTGGCATTTCTCGTGAAAGGATCCGCAATCGTATCAAAGCCAAACATCATCGTTGATGCCGGACCGCTCCGGCGGAATTGCTTCGGCTTCCGGCCACGCATCCGCGGCTGCCGGAGGTGGGCACGTTGGGCATTTCCATGCCGCAAACTGTCGTTTGGGCGACAGAACAAGACAAGCTTTACCTCTGAAGAGGCCATTTCCCTCTGAGGCTGGTCGGGGAGACAAAGTTTTAACGGGAACTTATATCTGAATACGGAGCTTTTTCCCTGGCTAAAATCGTATTCTTTGAATCAAGTAATAAATGATGATTTTACAATATCTATTTCCGCCAAGAAAAGGAGTGACTGGATTAACCTCATTTCAATCCGTTTTGTGAGCGGGTTATTGGCATGTTGGATAGCTGGTCCTCTCAGATAGGCGAAGGAGGCTCAGGCCGCCTTAAGCACGGAGACTTGTTGCAAAGTCTCAGGTGGCGCCAGTTGGTAGCGCACCGCGTTTGTTTTGCCCGATACGGTTACAAGGTTGCTGGCGCGGAGACGCGCCAGTCTGCGTCCGTTTTTCCGATTCGTCGGTGACGAAGCTGGCGGGATCGAATCCGCCGGACGCCCCCCGGCCCCGATCACGGGAAAATCGAGCGTTTTTTTCAAACTCTTCTGGATGGAGATGGCGATAGCGCATGACAGCGGTGACAAGCAGTTCGCCGATACGGCGGATGCGTTCGGCTTCGGTGAGGTTTCGGTTTCGTTCAAAGGGACGCATGGGATTTTGTTGGTTGGTAATGAGGCTACGACGGCCATGCGCGCGACGGTATGGCTATCACTTCCGAGGTGTCCATGCGCACGGTTGCCGATATGCGAGAATACCGTTGATGCAGGTTTATGGAATTTGATTTATTGAAAAGTCGATAAACATTTAACTACGAAAAATCAAGCTCAAACGAATCGCAGCCATACAGCCCCCAATCTGTTGCTTCCTTTCCTCACTCCGGGTTCAAGGTTTGCCGGATATGCGGCCAATGACTTCAGACCCGCGAGCCAGTAGTCAGTGCAACACTTCAGTAGAAGGAGAAGGCAGGAGAGAGTGCCATGGGATTAGCCCAAATATTTCAAAAGAAGGCGTGAAAGTCCGGGGAAGGCTGATGTAATTATTTGTTGTGAACGCAAATAAGAATCAGACAAAGAACCCGGACCTTCAGGCAGAGTGCTATC
>JAISAX010000443.1 GCA_031266495.1 Opitutaceae bacterium | reverse complement strand
AGTCCAGCCGGTCTCGGACTGGAGTTCGCGCATGGTGAGCGCGCCGCTGACTATTATGTGGGTTTCCCCGTGGTCAAAAATTGGCCCGTTCTCGATGTCGAATTCGTCACGGATGTCGCCGACGATTTCCTCGAGCACGTCCTCGAACGACACGATGCCGGCCGTCTTGCCCCCGGCGTCGAGCACGATGGCGAGGTGGTTGCGCGAGGTGCGGAAGAGTTCGAGCATCGTGTGGATCGGCGTGCGCAGGGTGAAGGTGAGCGCCGGACGCATGAGCGGCTCAAGGGGCGCGTCGATGCCCAGGGCGTGGATTTGCCAGAGCCATTCGCGGACCAGCAGGATGCCGTCAATATCGTCAAGCGAACCGCGGCACACGGGAAACCGGCTGTGCCCCTGCACCTGGGCGATGCGCAGGTTTTGTTCGTTGGGCTTGTCGAGCCAGAGCGCCTGGATCTGGTCGCGCGGACGCATGATCTGCTGCGCCTGGATTTCGCGCAGGCGCAACGAGCGGATCATGAGCTTGTTGATAAGCGAATCGCCCGGATGCGTGTGGCGTGCGTGGCTGAGCACGTATTCGAGTTCCTCGCGGCTGAAGGCGTGTTCGCCCTCGCCGGCGGGGTCGAGCCTGGCCCAGCGCAGGAAGAGGTTGGCCGTGCCGTTGAGCGTCCAGATGAAGGGAAACAGGAGTATGTAAAAAAACATCAGCGGCCCCGCCGTGAACACCGAGATGGCCTTGGGGCGCTGGATGGCGAGCGACTTGGGCGCGAGTTCGCCGAAAATGATGTGCAGGAAGGTGATGACCGCAAAGGCCACGGCAAACGATACCGAGCTGACCGTGGCCGGCGAGGTGATGCCGAAGTGCCCGAGGAGGGGCGCGATACGGTGGGCGATGAACGGTTCGCCGACCCAGCCGAGGCCGAGGCTGGCGAGCGTGATGCCGAGTTGCGTGGCGGAGAGGGCGGCATCGAGCTTCCGCGTGGCGGTGAGGGCGAGCTTCACGCGCCATCCGCCTGACTTGATCATGGGCTGGAGCTGGCTGGCACGCACTTTGACCAGAGCGAATTCCGCCGCTACGAAAAATCCGTTGGCGGCAACCAGCAGGAGTACGACGATCACCTCAAGGGTGATTCCCAGAAATGTTTGCATTGCGACGCTGGCGACTGTGCGGACGAATGCGCACTCGTGTCCAGTATTCAGATGCGAAGCACTCTCGTAATGGACGGTACGGGAGATATCCGTCCGATCACAAATCTGTCGAAACCAGGATGATGCTTGGGTATCCTGTCGCGGAATAATAATTTTTATGAAAAGAGGCGCGAGGCGCGAGGCAGGATGCAATTCACTTTTCACTCAACCGGACGCCGGGGGGAAGCGCTTCGCGGATATCGCTGGTGAGGGTGCCATCCTGGAAACGCACGAGGCGGGTGGACGGGTTTTGCAGATCCCTGTACCAGGAGGTCTGGCCACCGAGAAACACGATCCACCCGCCTTCGCCCTTGTAGGGGCTGTCGGGAGCCCAGGTGCCGTCGGTGCGCAGGCCGCGCGTCCAGGCGACCGGAGTGGTGGAGCGCATGGCGGCGGTGATGCCGCCGAGGGGGACGACGACGTCGGGCATGCTCTGCCGGAAAGCGGGGTCCAGAGAGCGGGAAGCGGGAGGGCCGTCACCGGGTGCGAGCACCGTGGTGACGCCGGCGGGAGTCCGGCCATGGGCGAACCACACGCTGGCGTCGTTGAGTCCGCCACCGCCACCGACGGCGGCGAGTTGGCGCGCATAGTCGTGAATCGTTTCCGCTTGCGGAAGCCTGTTGCTGTGATCGGTCGCGTAGATCAGCGAGGCCTGGCCGATCTGGCGGAGATTGGCGGCGTCGATGGTGCGGGCGGCAGTCGCGCGAACCTTGCCAATGGTCGGGATAACGATGGAGGCGACGATGGTGCCCGCCACGATCAGGCCGAAGACGAACGCGATCCGGCACCAGAACCGGGCGGCGCGGGATGCCTTCGCGGCTCCGGCATAATCGCCTGCATCATAGCGGGAATTGACGCGCGAGGCGTGCACGATCGCCGGGATGCCGGGAAGGAGGGCGCAGAACAGGGTCACCAGAACGGATGGCAGCAGGTAAGTGGAGGGCCTTGCGGGGGGAGTCGCGGCATCATCGGCATCACCGGCGGCGGTGGCTGCGGCGGCGGCCGGGTTGGCGTCCGGCGCAAGCTGCGGAGGTTGCAGGCTGTTCAGGACATCGGCGACGGGGATCCAGCCCGGCATGCCTTCGCGCCAGGCCAGATCTCCCGGGAGGAGCTGGCCGGTTTCCAGAAACGTCCGGATTTCGGCAAGAGTCCAGACACCGATTTCCTGTCCGTTGCGGGCGATGTGATATTTCATGGTGTTTTCGTAAAAAGACGGGCGGATGAACGAACCGGGAGAGCGGGGAAGGAAAAGGCGCGTCCGGCTCTCCGGCAATCTTGCGAGGAACATGGCTTCTTCGGCAAGACCGGAGGCTGCGGGGGACAACGGAATCTTCCGGGCGACGGAGAATGCGAATGCCGCGAGACGGTGCGGACGCCGGCGACCGCACCGGGTTGTCATTGCGCGGAGACGGCGAAGGCCTATCGTGCTCCGCATGGTGACCGAACACGCACCGCTGGAAGACGAACTGGGCGACGTGCTGGAAAAGGCCCTCCGTTGCGCCGGGCTGACGGAGGCGGCCCTGGCCGAGCGCACGGGCATCGACCGCGAACGCATCGCCGACGCCATCGGCTACCAGTACGACGAATGGACGCCGCAAGAGTGCCGCGTGCTGGCGGCGGCGCTATCGCTCAACGAGGTGGGCGTGCAGGCGCTGGCCGCCGGGAAATACCCGCTGCCGCAGATCACCGGTCTGCCGTTTTGCCTGTACCCGTTGCGCATGACACACGGGGTCGGCGTCACCAACGCCTACATCGTGGCGGATTGCCGGCAAAACCACGGCGTGCTGTTCGACACGGGCAACGATCCGGACGCGTTGCAGCGGCTGTGGCCGGCGGCGATCACGCGACTGGACGCCGTGTTCATCACCCATGCGGAGCGCGAACACCTCGGCGGCCTGCCGGAAGTGCGGCGGCGGTTTGGCGCGGTGCCGGTCTTCGCGCCGGTCGAGTCGGGAGTGCCGGGCGCGACGGAAATCGGCGAGGGCTCGCGGCTGGTTTTTGGCGCGGCGGAAGTCGAGCTGCTGGCGACGCCGGGCCATGCCGAAGCGCATCACTGTTATATCGTGCGCGCCCCCCGGGCCTGCAAGGGGGTGCCGTTGTTGTTGTCGGGCGACCTCCTGTTTGCCGGCTCGGTCGGCGTAGCGTATTTTTGTGCGAAGCGGCTGAACACCCGTCTGGCGCGTGTGCTCGCCGCGCTGCCGCCCGAAACGGTGGTGGCGCCCGGGCACGGCCCGTTGACGACGATCGGCAACGAACGGGCCTGTAATCCGTTCGTGATTTGAAAACCGCAGGGGATGAAAATCGCGATGCAGGAAAAGGCCGCTGCCGCTCACGCCAGCGCCTTCGCCGCCTCCCTGGCAAAATACGTCAGGATCATATCCGCCCCCGCGCGCCGGATCGCCAGCAACGACTCGTCGCGCGTCCGCGCCAGGTCCAGCCAACCCAGCCGCGCCGCCGCCTGGATCTGCGCGTACTCGCCGGAAATCTGGTACGCCGCCACCGGCTTTCGCGTCCGCTCGCGCACATCGCGGATAATGTCCAGACAGATGCCGGCCGGCTTCACCATAAGGATGTCCGCCCCCTCCGCCTCGTCGAGCGCCGCCTCCGTGATCGCCTCGCGGCGGTTGGCCGGATCGAGCTGGTAAGTCGCCTTGCCCAGCAACCGCGTGCCCGCCGCCTGCGCGCTGCCCACCGCTTCGCGAAACGGACCATAATACGCCGAGTTGAATTTCGCCGAGTACGCCATCACACCCGTCTGCTGAAACCCCGCCGCGTCCAGCGCGCGCCGGATGGCGCCCACGCGACCATCCATCATGTCGCTCGGCGCCACCAGGTCCACGCCCGCCCTCGCCTGCAACACCGCCATGCGCGTCAGGATGCCGACCGTGCGGTCGTTTTCCACATCGTCGCCCGCCGCGTTGAGCACGCCGTCGTGACCGTGGTTCGTGTACGGGTCGAGCGCCACGTCCGTCACGACGGTTATGCCCGGCACCGATTCCTTCACCGCACGCACCGCGCGCAACACCAGCGCATCCTCGTCGAGCGCCGCGCTGCCGGTCGCGTCCCTCAAGACCGGATCGAGCTTCGGGAACAGCGCCACCGCCGGCACCCCGAGATTGTGCAACACCCGGCATTCCTCGACCAGGTCGGCGATCCCGTAGCGGAACACGCCCGGCATCGACGCGATTTCTTCCGGCGGCGCGTCGCCCTCGACCACGAACAGCGGTGCGATGAAATTGGCCGGGGTCAGCACCGTTTCGCGCACCAGGGCGCGCAGGCTGGCCGTGCGCCGCAAGCGGCGCGGACGGTGGACCAGATCGAGCGGGAAGGGTGACGGCGTCGCCGCCGCGGAGGAAGAGGCAGAGGAAGTGGAAGAGGCGGAGGAAGAGGAAGTGCGCATGATGGATCGAACCAGACAGCAACCGGCGCACAAACGCGAGCCTTCATGCCTCCCGTCATGCCTCCCCCCCGCCCCCTCCCTCCCTCCTTCCCGCCCCCCGCGCCAGGAACGACGGCATTCCCGGACAGGGATTTTTTTTACACA
>JAISAX010000411.1 GCA_031266495.1 Opitutaceae bacterium | reverse complement strand
GCCCCTGCCGACGCTCACGCTCCTGCGCGTTGACCTCTCTTTGAGTTACTCCCCCCTGACGCCGCCCGGCCAATCCCCGGCCAATCCCGCGCTTGCGCCCGGAACCGGCAACGGGCATCCAGCCTGTTTCCGGTTTTCCTTTCCGCGTATGCCGTCCACTTCACACCGCACTTCGGTTTTCACCGAATCCCTGATCCGCGAGATGACTCGCGTCGCCCGGCAGCACGGGGCGATCAACCTCTCGCAAGGTTTCCCCGACGGCGATCCGCCCGCCGCGCTCGTCCGCGCCGCCAAGGATGCCATGGACGCCGGTCGTCACCAGTACGCCATCACCTGGGGCTCGCCCGAACTGCGCGCGGCGCTCGCCGCCAAAATCACTCGCTTCACCGGCCTGCCGCCCGTCGATCCCGAACGCGACCTCGTTGTCACCTGCGGCGCCACCGAGGCCATGATGGTCGCCATGATGACCGTCTGCGACCCCGGCGACCGCGTCGGCATGTTTTCGCCTTTCTACGAAAACTACAACGCCGACTGCATCCTCACCGGCGCCACCCCCATCCATGTGCCGCTCCACCCGCCGCATTACCGGTTCGATCCTGGCGAGCTCCGCGCCGCTTTCGCTGCCGGCGGCGGTGCCGGCCTCAAAGCGTTCATCCTCTGCAACCCTTCCAACCCCTGCGGCCGTGTCTTCACCCGCGACGAACTTTTGCAGATCGCCGCGCTCGCCGCGGAGTTCGACACCTTCGTCATCACCGACGAAGTGTACGAGCACCTCGTCTTCGACGGACGGCAGCACGTCTATTTCGCCACCCTGCCCGGCATGGCCGGGCGCACGCTGTCCTGCTCCTCGCTGTCGAAGACGTTTTCCATCACCGGCTGGCGCCTCGGTTACGTTCACGCGCCACCCGCGATCATCGCGCAGGCCCGCAAGGTTCACGACTTCCTCACCGTCGGCGCGGCCGCCCCGCTGCAACACGCCGTCGTCACCGCGCTCGGCTTCCCGCCGGAATATTACGCCCGCCTCGCCGCCGAATACCAGGCGCAGCGCGACCTCCTGCTCGGTTATCTCGACCGGACGGGCCTCCCCTACACGAAGCCGGAAGGCGCCTACTTCGTGATGCTCGACATTTCTGCCTTCGGATACGCGAGCGACGTGGAGTTTTCGCACTGGATGACCCGCGAGATCGGCGTGGCTCCCGTCCCCGGATCGAGTTTTTTCCCGTACCCGGAAAACCGTTACGTGCGCCTCAATTTCGCCAAACGCCCCGAAACCCTGCACGCCGCCGGCGAACGTCTGCTCCGGCTGGCGCGCTGAGCCTCTCCTCCATTCCTGCCATCTCCTGCCGAAACATCATGAACCATCCGACTCTCACCCCCTCCGCCCTCCATGACCGGCTTCGCGAAGAACCCGGCGCCACCGTCATCGACGTGCGCACTTCGCCCGAATACGATGGCAAGAGAACGAGAACGATCCCGATCCGGAGAACGAGAAAGAGTTGATGCGGGCGAGATGCCCGCGTCACTTTGAAACGGTGAGGCGTCGTCCACGGGCTGGAAGCCCGTGCCACTCCGGAGCTTGTCCGGTTTTTGTGATACGCCCTGGGCAACGTTCGATCATAAAAACAGTTTGCGCCGCCGCCGCGCCGCAGGCAATTGTAGGGGCTTTATCGTTGATTTCATCCCTTATGGAAACAGTTCCCTGGCTAGGACAAACCTTGCGGCGGTGGTCGGTCGGACATTCCACCTTTCTCGCCATTCCGGAGCGTGGTGCCCGGCTCATGCACTGGCACGTCACGCTCGGCGACGGCACCGTGCGCGATGTCCTCCACTGGCCGGAACTCGACACGGCCGACGGCTTCGCCTCGGTGCGCGGCGGCAACCCCATCCTTTTCCCCTTCAACGCCCGCAGCTTTGACCATGGCGACATCCAGTTCTGGCGTCACTCCGATGGCGTCCGCCGCCCGATGCCCACGCATGGCCTCGCCCGCCAGGGGCGGTTCGGGATCACCCGCATCGACGAGCGCGGTTTCATGGCCGCCTTCATCCCCGACGCGCACGCCCGGGAGTGTTACCCGTTCGATTACGATTTCACCGTCGCTTACCGTTTCGCCCCGCTGGGCCTCACCTGCGAATTCATCCTCAAAAACACGGGCACGGCGCCGATCCCGTGGAGCGCCGGGCACCATTTTTATTTCACCTTGCCCTGGGAAGAGGGCTGCACCCGCGGCGACTACCGGATCGGGATTCCCGCCGGGAAAACCGTCCGCCAGGACCCTCGCGGCCAACTCGTGCCCGGACCGGCGCTCAAGCCCGAAGAGTCGCTCGGCAATCCGGAGATCGTGGACGCCATCCACCTCGGCCTCAGGTCCAACACCGTCACCGTCCGGCCCGTCGCAGGCGGCACCGGCATCACCGTCAAGAATGGCCAGGCTCCCGTGCCGCACCCGGAAGCCGCCTTCGTCACCTGGAGCCCCGATGCGGACGCGCCGTATTATTGTGTGGAGCCCTGGATGGGGCCGCCCAATGCCCCCGAGACGAAAGTCGGCCTCCACCACGTGCCGCCGGGCAAGAGCCAGAGTTACATCGTCGAGGTGGCGCTGGCGTAAGAACGGGCTATGATCGTTGCCACACCATGAGCCTGCCGGGTCTGACGCTGTTTTCCTCCCTGTTTTCCTCCAGTGCCATTGCCATCGCCACCGCCACGGCTGCGGTGGCCTTCCCCGCCCCGCCGGTGTATCCGCATCCGGCATCGCCGTTCGCCGCCCCGGGCGCGCTGGGGTTCCTTGAGGGGATTGGCTCGATGGAGATGCTGCTGATCTTTGTCCTCGGGCTTGTGCTCTTCGGAGGCAAGGGCTTGCCCAATGTGGCCCGCGGACTCGGGCGCGCCATGCGGGAATTCAAGAAAGCCACCAGCGGTGTGGAGGAAGAGATCAAACGCGCCCTTGATGGGGGGGGGGGGGGGGGGGGGGGGGGGG
>JAISAX010000400.1 GCA_031266495.1 Opitutaceae bacterium | reverse complement strand
CCCCCCCCCCCCCCCGTCCTCCTCCCCCTTCGCCCTCCTCGTCCGCCCACCCCGTCCGTCCTGTATCCGATAATTTGTGACAACCGCCGCCGAATCGTCGCCACAGCAACCCGTCCGTTACCGGCGTATTTTTTTAAAAAGCGCCGCGCACGCCTGGCTTGCCGTTCTCACGCTCGGCGTCGGGTTTGCCAGCGCCGAGCCACTCGGCCTGCTCATCGGCGGCGTCCTCTACACGCTCGGCCACCTGTATTTGCCCGACACTACATGGTTTCGCCGCCGCGTTGACGCCCGCCGCCAGGCGGCCGATCAGATCGCCGCGCAAGCCCGCGCCGCCGCCTTCGAACAACCACGCGCGCAGATCGTGGCGGCGCTGTCGTCCGACCGCCGCCAGCGTCTCGACACCCTCGCCGCTGTCTGCACCGACATCTCCGCCGCCAGCTCCGAGGCCGCCGCCGGCGAACTCGCCCTCTCGCTCGACACCCGCCTGCGCAAGCTCGACGAACTCCTCTGGACGTACCTCCGTCTCCTGACCATCGGCCAGTCGCTCGAAATTTATCTCGAAACCGAACGCCGCGAACAACTCCCCCAAACCGCCGAAGCCGCCGAAGCCGAAGTGGCCGCTCTCGAGGCCGACATCGCCGCCGCCGCTACCGCCACCACACGACAGGACTCCGCCGCCACGTCCGCGCTCGACACCCGCAGAAAACTCCTCTCCTCGCGACGCGAACGCCTGCAAGCCCTCCGGCAACGCCTTGCCCGCGTCGCCCAGGCGCGCGCCAATCTCGAACTCGCCCGCTCCGAACAGGAACGCCTCGTCGAGCAGGCCAAGCTCATCCGCGCCGACGCCATCGCCAACAAGAACGCCGGCGCCCTCGGAGCCCGCATCGACCTCAGCATCGAGCACCTGGCCGAAACCAACCGCTGGCTTGCCGAGATGTCCGATTTCAAGGATCTCACCACCCGGCTCCCGCCGCTTCCCGCCGGCGCGCTGCTTGCGTCTGCCGTGCGGGCCACGCCGCCGCCGCTGCCAGTCCGACGTCAAAGAAAATCCACTACACAATGACATCCGCCTGCATCCCGTCATCCGGCATCGAAGCCCGCGAAGAGCTGTCTGTGGAGACGCGCCAGTTTGTCCGGCTGGCGCGGGCTTCGCAAGCGAAGCCCCTGCGAGGGGAACCGCGTAACATCGGTTATTCAGCTGAAGTTACGCAGTGCGCAGTGGCGCGGGCGTCTCGCCCGCTGACGGCGCGCAGCGCCGCCCGGAAATGCGGGCGTTTGGCAGAAAACCCCCGCGCCACTTCAAGGCCGCCCGCGTAACATCAGTGAAGCAACGCGAAGCCGGAGCGGCCGGGCGCCGTAGTTATTGCATGCCCCGGGCTTTTCCGGAGGACAACCGTGTGAGACGGAAAAGCTGGACCTCACCCGCCAGGGCGGGATCGCTGGCAAAGCCCAGTGTGCCGTCAACCGCGACCAACGTCCCGAGATCGCGCGCGGTGCGGTGAAATTTTTCCACCCGCCACGCGCCGTCTTTCAGGCCATTGACGGTTATCTTTCCGTCGGCGAGGCCGTATTTCTGCTTCAGGGCGTTTTCATACAAAAGGGTGCCGTAGCCCCCCCCGGCCCACGTGCGCATCACCGCCACGTAAAGGCGGTCCGCGGAGCCGGAGCCGGAGCTGGCGGAGCCGCCGGCGCGCACCTGGCATTCGAAGCGGGTGGAGGGCGTATCCGGATTTGCCGCCACGGTCACCCGGCGGACGACGCCGGCCCATTCCAGAATCGGGGCGAGCCTGTCCTCGTCGAAACCGAACGCGGCCTGCCAGTCCGGAATGTCGGACGCGGCGGGAGCGGCGGCAACGGCCAGGCGACGCGGCCCGGCGATCCGGCGAACGGCCGCGGCGGGGAACTTGTCCAGCGCCTTGCCCAGCACATTGCGTTCGCCCGGACGATCGGGGCAGTATTTCCCGGCGTCGCCGACCACGACAATTTTCCCCCCGGCGCGAGCGTGCGCGACGACACGTCCGATTGCGCCGGCGGTCATGATTTCGCCGCAGACGAAGACGACCCTGAAATCCTCAAACCGCGTCCAGCCCGTCGTGTGTTCGTCGGCGAAATGCGCCGGGACCTGGTGCGACCGGAACAGGACGGAAAATACCCGCGCCCCGTCGATTTCATACTCGCCGCCCGAGCGCTGGCCGCCCAGAAGCCCGGCGGTGCGGCTCCCGAGGACAAGCGTTTGCGGCAAAAACTCCCCGGCGCGTATCCACTCTTCCCATGCGGGCAAGGTTTCGCGCATGTAGTCGAGCATGTAGTCGGGAGTTTGCTGGCCGCTCAGGGATCCTTCCTGCCCCATCTCCCCCAACTCCCCCAACTCCGTCCTGACAACCATCGCGGGGCGCCAGCGCATCAGCCAGAACAGGTGGCCGGAGAAAAGGGAGTGCCAGAAACAGGTGACATCCGCGATGGAACGCGAAGTCGGCATGTGGTTGTGAAATTCCTCCGCGTAGGGGACGCCGGCCTGCGCGCACATGCTCCGGAGCATGGCGGCGTTGAACGAAGGCGAGTCCTCGTTTTTCAAAACGCCGCCATCGCGCAAGTGCGGGATGAAGCGCTCGATGGCCCAGGTGAACGGCTTCTGGTCAACCTGGATCTGGCGGCGGCTGTCGAGCGAGCGAATGGTTGCGAAAAAATCCGCCAGCCGCGCATGGTGGCTGTACGTGGCGAACCCGACAAACGCCCGCCAGTCCCGCGAAAAGTCGGGACCCGGCAGGGCGCTCTCCGCGACGCCGGGCAGTGAAAACAGCACGCCCAATTTCGCGTCCCGGAAATTTCCCGCGCCCGTATCCGCGCCAGCGCCTGCACCCGTATCCGCGTCCGCGCCAGCGGTCCATTTGGCGAACTCGCGTTGCGCCGGCGCGGAGTAATCGATCCGGAACGGGTCAACGCCCCAGCCGGCGGTTTTGGCAGCGAGCTGGTAGTTGCTCAACCGGTAGCCGATGACATCCGGGTTGCCGCGGACGTGCTCGACGAGACGCTTGTAATAACGCAGCCAGCCCTCGCGCACGGCGGGGTCCCACCAGCCCGGCGCGAACGCCTTCGATTGGGTCGCGCCCGCCTGGTCGAGCCGCGGCGCGGCGTCCAGCCAGAGCGGGAAGTCGAAACGCCTGCCCGCGCTGCCATCGGCGGTGTAGGCGAGAAACGTTTTCAGGCCGTGCGTAGCGGCGAGTGCGATACGGCGGTCGAGCTCGCGCCACTGGAAGACGCCGGGCAGCATTTCGTGATTCCCCCACAAGTCGCCGATGCTGACGCTCCTGGCGCCGGCCCGCGCGGCCTGCTCCAGGAATTTCTCGAACTGTCCGCGCTCGATGTCAGTCACCCACGGGAAGACGCGCGAGGGACGGTCGCCGGTCCAGTACTCGGCGTTGTAGTGGACATTGCCCGACAAAACGGCGTCGCGACCGGGAACGCTGTCGGGGACGCCGCCGCGGGCGGGTTCGGGCGGGCTGGCGACGCCGAAGTGCAACGGAGCGCGGTCGAGCGGGCGACCCCCCCCGGACACCAGCCCGGCGATGGCAAAATACTCGCCGCCCGGCTCCACGGGCAGCGTGATGTGCAGGTCGCCGCCATTTGCCGGGCGCGGGAAGTTTTTGTTCATCACCACGCGGTTGTCATAGTCAACGACGCGGACGTGAACGGCGGCGTCCGGAGCGGATGCGGCTGTTGCCGGAAGCGAGAGGCGCAGCGCGGCCTCGCGTGTGTCTTGCGGGAAGACGTGCGACGGCATGTCGCTGTGCCACTGAAAAACATCCGCGGATTGCGCGAGGGGAGGGGGGGGGAGGGGAGCGCGGCTTCGCATGACGACGAGTTCGAGGAACAGCCGGTCTTCAATAAACGTGCCGTCGGGTTTCCACGTCTTTGTATTCAGGAAATAACGTCCCTCGGGAAGGAAAGGGAGCCGGATGCGCTGGCGAAAAAGAGCGGCGGGGTTTTCCCGGTCGGCGGAGCCGGCCCCGCGACGGCGCCAGACGACGTCGCCCTGGTATCCGCGTTGCAACGTCACCTCGTAGCGCATTTCCGCCGCATTGGCGGAGGTCAGGTCGTCGGGGAAAAGAACGGGCGCGGTATCGCGTCCCTCGCGACACCGCGAATACAGCCGCCACGAAAAGTCCGCCTCGAATCCGTTTTTGACGGCGCGGTGAATCGCGGAGAACAACAATGCGCCGCGTCCGGCCCTGACGGCGGCGGCGGTGGCCGCGCCGGGCGCGTCGTAAGCGGGACGCGAGGCGGGTTTGAGCAAGATGCCGGCGAGCGCGAGCGGACGTTTCCAGATTTTCGCGCGCGTGGCGTCCCGGAATTCCGGCAGCGTGCGTTCGGCAACATCGGCCGGAACATCGAGCCGGTAAGAAACCGCCTCGCTCCACAGCGACCACTCGCGGACGCGGTTTTGTTGCCAGCCGACAACGCTGCCGTCGGGCAGGCGGCTGGTGTTGGTCTTGATTTCATGCGTCGCGCCGTTCGCATCGCGAATCCGGAAGGACAGGGTGAAATCGCCTTCGGTGCGCGCAAACCGGAGCGAGAGGTTTTTGATGTCATCGGGCAACGGGACGGGCTTCGGCGGCGCGACCAAAATCGCCGAGCGTTCCGGCGACTGGAAATTCACGCGGAAAAGTTCCTCCGCGTCCGCGCCGTCCGCCGCGTCCGCCGCGATCGATGAGATCGACGCGGTTGAGCCGGCGCCTGTTTGCGTCGTCCAGCCGGCGAGCGAGACTGCCCCGGTCGCGGCGGCGGCAACGGCGGCGGCGGCAACGACGTGGAAAAACATCGCGCAAACTGCGCCAACCACGCCAACCACGCCGGGCCGGACGACGGTCTTTCGGGGAAAGAAATGATTTTTTGCGAGCATCATCCCGGTATTCGGAAATTCGTGTTCACCGTCCCGTATAAAAGACGTCGGTTGCCGTCCAGGCGAGGGACTCGGCCTTCGGGACTTTTGCGCAATGCCCATCGGCAAAGACAGCGTTCGCGGCATCGTTGTGCGGGAAACGTTGATACTGGATCCAGTTGTTCGGATGAACCAGAAACGCGATATAGGAGTATTGATGTGTGGAGGCATTTTCATTTTGGGCGAGTCCGTCAAAAAAGAACACCTGCCGCGCAGGCGCGGCGGAATCCGACAGCCGCAGCGTTCGCGGAAAACCCGCGTCGGTGGTCGGTCCGAGCGCGCCGCCGTTTTCCCCGATGCTGGCGACGTAGCCGTTCGATGTGTAGGTGCATTGTCCGTTGCGGCTCGACGGGAAACGGCTCTGCAACACAGGGCACGTGAGCACGGATTTCGTGTAGTCGTTCCAGTTCGCGGGCGTATCCAGATACGGCGCGAGTGTGCCGCGCCCGGCGACCGCCGCGCCTTGATACGGGTAAAACCAGTTTTGTCCGGGAGAGGCATCCCTGTGGTCGGCGGCGTAGGCCTGCGCCGCCAGGCCGATCTGTCGCAGGTTGGAGATGCACGTCGCGTTCTGCGCCGCCTGACGAACTTTTCCAACGGTGGGGATGATGATGGCCGCGAGGATGCCGATGATGG
>JAISAX010000380.1 GCA_031266495.1 Opitutaceae bacterium | reverse complement strand
ACTCGCTGCACCGGCGAATCGATTCGCGGCGATTCTCGCAGCCTCACTTTCCGATTTGAATCCGAGTCTGATGCTCGCAACCGAGGTGTGTGGGAGTGGAACTCTTTTCGATGTTCCGGTGATGCGAGTGATGAATCCGATCACGCTGCCCGACGATGAACGGCCCGAGGGGAAAGCGATATCGGCGGCGTGGATTGGGCGATGTCGGTCGGCGATTCAGTATCTCGTGGATTTATCGCAACAAAAATCGCCGAATATTCGCTCCCTCGCATTATCCCTCCTCGATTGCCAGAATGATCGCGAAATCATTCCACTGATTTTGAAATTGTATTCGCTTGAGTCTCATCTGTACTTGAATATCAATCGATTCATGCGACAATTCCCGCTCGAACTCGTCGGCAAATTCATGAAAGAATTGAGCGGGGTTGTGAGTTATGCCCAATTGCTGCAATCATCGATCATGGCTGTTTCTTTGAGGGAGCCTCTTCGATTGGAGTGCACTGTCTATCGCGGTCTCCGGTCATGCGGGGGATTGCGGCGAGGGTGGTCACATCGCCGGGTGTTGTTGTGCGGAAGTAGATGAGCGGGGTGTCGTGCAGGTTGCCGACAACATGGAGTTGCCCGTCGCGATCGAGGGAGAGGGTGATGTAGTTGTGCGAATCCCAGCCGGTTTTTGCAGGCAGGATTTTTTTCGTCCATGCCGCGGCATCGAGAGCGCGGGAGGCGACAACCATGTTGCGGTCGGGGTCGTAATATGCGGCGTACTGCCGGTTGGCGGATGTATCGGTAAGCAATGCAAAATCGACCGGATGGCCCGCCCAGACGAGGGAAACGGGCAGGCGTTGTTTGATGCGAGCTCCGGCGGCGGGGAGCGGGGTGGCGGCAAGCGCCAGACCGAGGGCGACGAGGCCCAATGTGCCGGTGCCGCAGATGGAGAACAGGGTCTTGTTGTCGGGTTTCATGGCAGGGGGCGGGTCGGGAAAAATCGGGTTGGAAACGGTCGGATCGGGAAAGGGATGCGGAGGGTTCGGACAGGTGGCGCGTGGGTGGACGGATGGATGGATGGGGGAATGTATGGGTGGATGGGTGGGTGGATGGATGAAGTTGCTTTCAGGAATGTGAGAACCGGATAAAAACATGGCCGTCGAATCGGTCCCAGTTTTTACCGGAAACCGCCCGTCTGGCCGCCGGATGATGGCGTTGAGCCGGTTCGTCGGAACGCGCGAAACCGCAGCGGGTTGGTACACAAAACCGGCGTCCGTGAGCGGCTTTGGCCGGGGCGCGGAAGTACAAAGGATCAAGTCACGGACCGAATGAGAATGATGGAACGGGATGCCTCCTCCTCCCCTCCCCCCCCCCCGTCCTCCGCCCGCCCCGCCCTCCTGCCCTCCCTCCCGCCCTCCCGCTCTCCTTCCAAAGAATTTGCATCCGGGGACCTTCCGATGCTGGCTGTCGGCATGAGAAAAAACAGCGTTGTAAAAATTGATCCGGAAATCATGAGCGGCACGCCATGCTTTGTCGGCACCCGTGTGCCCGTCCGCTCGTTGATTGACTGTATTGAGGGCGGCGAGACGCTGGACGAGTTTCTGGAAGGGTTCCCTTCCGTTTCCCGCGAACAAGCCATCGCTTTTCTTGAAGAAGCCAGCGAGCGGATGCTGGTCACTGCATATGCGAATTTTGCTTGATGAATGCGTTGACGCGCGTTTGCGACGCGAGATACCCGGATACGCGGTGCAGACCGTTTCGTATGCGGGCTGGTCAGGGATCAAGAACGGCAACCTGCTCCGGCTTGTCGCCGCTTCCGGCCAGTTCGACGTGTTTCTGACGATGGACAAAAACCTTCCCCGGCAGCAGCAACTTGCGACCCTGCCCTTTGCCGTTGTGGTCTTGCGAGCGCCATCGAGCAACATTGCCGATGTGCGTCTGCTCCTGCCCGAGTTTCTCCGCCGACTCCCGACGTTTCGACCCGGACATGTTTATGTTCTGGCTTCCGGCTCCCCTGCAAAATAACCGGCTTGCGCAAAACCGGCCAACCACCAGCCCCCAGCCGCCTCGCCACCTCGCGCAACAAAATGGAATTGCAAACCAACGCCCGCTTGACCTCGGCGGAAGAGAACGGCAGACAACTGCCTTTCGCGTCGCACCGATGCGATTTTTCCCATCATCCATTCAGCCAACCCACACCACTTCGGCCAACCCTGAATCCACTAACCCACATACAGTCTAATTTCGCGTAGCTTCGGCTGCTGTCCGGTTCGAAACGTGAGAAATTTCAAGGACAATGCCTGACAAGAAGATCGCGCCTGAAATGCGCCCAACTGGGGCGCGTTGAAAGCGTCTTTCTTGTGGGCTCTCTCTCACGTGCCCGAACCGGGACGCAAGTAAATGCGTCCCTTTTGGTATTTTGACACTGGATACAATGGCGATGCTACCTGCTCAAAACTTTTGCCAACCTATGAAACCGTCATCACACACCACGCCACGTCAGCGCCACGGCCTGACATTTTTTAACAAGACGCCGCGCGCCCTGCAGCTTCTTCCCGCCGTCCTCCTGCTCGGACTCGTCCTCCTCGCCGGAAGCGTCGCGCTCCGCGCTCAGGACGGACTCGCCGGCACCTGGTTTTTCACCGGACTTGAGGCACAGGGTTACAATCCTGTTCAGCGCATTGAAAACAAAGTCACAATCGCCGGGAATGGCGGCACATTTACAATCACCACCGCCTGGAACAACCGGACCACGAGCCTCCCCGCGCTCACGCAAAGCACCCTGCCGATTGATAAAAATCAGTTTCCCTATCCTGTCTGGAGCGCCTTCAGTGCAGACTTCCGTGGAGTCAGGGTCGCAAAAGTGGACGCCGACACATGGCTTCTTTTCTGGTCGGTCGAAAAACCCGACGGACGTAATTATAAAATCGATGTCCTGTCCGGCGTCCTGACAAAAAAAGCACTCCCGTCCCCGGTCACCTCCAATTGGACAAAGAACTTCACATGGCGGTGGATGAGCCTCGACGACGCCGAGTATGAGACATTTTTTAACGAGAACCTGGAAATAACCAAAAGCGGGAATGTTTATTATCATGTTTCCATAAATCCGGAGAGTTTTTGGACAAAGGAATTTGAATATGAATATGACTCTTATCCGGATTTAGTCGGGATTTATGAAGTAAAGGACGGCTTTGAATATGAATACGACGGAGACGGAGTGCTTTTGCATAAATCCCCGTACTCGGTTGAGGATTTGTTCACGGGTATCAATCTTCCATTGGACGGGAAATTCTTATGCGGTTCAGACCTGATCTATTTATGGGGAGGTGAAGATTATGCCGAAGAGTACATTGTTTTCCAACTCCCCGGCAACCGGCTAGGTTTTGCGCTGGTCGGATCAGATGGAGCCAGCCTGTCTGTTGCTGCCGCCGGCATCCTCACCGCCACCACTGGCGACAGTGGCAATAATAATAACGGCAATAATAACAACAACAATGACACCACGCCGGCAGGGATCGCCCCCGTCATCACCACGCAACCGCAGGGCAAGACGGTCTGGAAAAACGAAAGCGTCACCCTCACCGTCACCGCCACCGGCACGCCTGCCCCGACCTGCCAATGGTATCTGAACGGCAAGGCGATCAAAAACGCCAAGGCCACGTCCTATACCATTCCCAAAGCCGCCGCGAAAAATGCGGGCGCTTACACGGTTGTTGTCAAAAACAGCGCGGGCGAGGTGACGAGCGTCGCCGCCACGCTCACCGTCAACACGCCGGTCAAACCGAAATTTTCTCCGAAACCCGCCTCCAGGGTCGAGACCGCCATCGGCCAGTCGCTGACACTCACCGTCGCCGCGACGGGCATCCCCTCGCCCGCCTACACGTGGAAACTTGACGGCAAAACCATCCTTGGCGCGACGGACGCGAGCCTCAACATCGCTTTTGTTTCCACCGCTGACATCGGCAAATACACCGTCGAGGCGGCCAACTCCGCCGGAAAAGTCAGCGCCACCATCACCGTCAACGCCGTGATCCCGCCCTCGTTTGACACCGCCAAACTCCCCGCCGAACCCGCCGCCGACGCCTTCACCTACGCCCTCACCGGCAAAGGCGTGAAACTCACCGCGCCCAAACTCGCCAAGAACAAAGCCAAACCAGCCTACCAATGGCTGCTCAACGGCATCGAAATCTCCGGAACCGCCGCCCAAAAAGCGACCTTCACCGCGAAGTCCGATGGCCAATACAGTGTGCGCGTGAGCAACGGCGCGGGGCAGGTCGAGCACATCATCGCCAACGTGCGGCTCATCACCCCGCCCAGGTTCGACAACAAAACCGGACTGACCGCGAGCACCACGAACGCGATCGCGGGCGAATCGGTGACATTCACCGCCACCCTGCAACCCGGCACCGGCACAGGCAGCCCGCTCAAATACGAATGGCTGCTCAACGGCAAAGTCATCCACACCGTCACCACCACCGCGACCACACAAACCTACACGGCAAGCAACCTCACCAAACCCGGCAAATACAGTGTCCGTGTGACCAACGGCGAGGGCAAGGTCGTCGGCAAAGCCACCGCCAAGGCCATCAGCATCAAAATCGACCAGCCCGGCCTCGCGCCCGCGTCCCTGCCAGTCGGCGCTCACGTCGCCTACAAAGGCATCCGCAAGGACAAATGGGGAACCGGCTCCTATGAAAACACCTTTCGCATCCTGGAGTCAGGACGCCTGGCCGGCACCGAGTATGGAGACGGAGGCACCTACACCTACAAACGCACCGGCCCCGCCGCCGCGACCCTCACCTACACGGCGACAGATTCTGATGGATACGGCTGGTCGGGGACGGAAAAAGGCACCATCAAAATTGTATTCACTTCCGCCACCAGCGGCACCTACACCGCATCCGGCAGTTACAGCGTGAATGATTATGGCGACCGCTACAGCAGCTCCTTCAAGGACACCGGTACCTTCACCTATTTCCCCCAAATTACGCCAAGTTCCTGACAACAATCCAATCCCGCAGGCTTCGTCCCGACACTGGCGAAGCCTCGCGGTCCAATGGATTGACTGACATTACGCAGGAGGGAAATTGACTGTATGGAGGGCGGCGAGCCT
Source organism: Opitutaceae bacterium (assembly GCA_031266495.1). The sequence goes on along the minus strand of JAISAX010000380.1, from coordinate 142 downwards.
GCCCGCCAAGGCAAGACCGCGGCGTTCAGGATCATCCTGCCGCCGACGTATTCGTATTTTAATGACATCATGCAAACGCGCATTGCATCCTTCCGGCCCGGGGGGGGGGGGGGGGGGGGGGGGGGGGGGGGGGGGGGGGGGG
>JAISAX010000361.1 GCA_031266495.1 Opitutaceae bacterium | reverse complement strand
CCGGCGGCGCCGCGCCCCGGCCCCCGCCCGGGGGGGCGGGGGGGGCCCCCCGCGCCCGGTTGCGGTGTTTTGAGTTCATGGATACAGGGCGGGATGAAAGTCAGCGGGCGGAACCGCCGGGAAGGGATAGCTGTCGGGTTGTGGTTTCCTTGCCGTCCGGCGTGGTGATTTTCAGGCGGAAACGGGCCGTTTTTTCCATGGGCCAGGGATAAACCCCGAGTTCGTAGGGATACTTGTCCACAATCCGGGAACCGGAGGAATCGCCCTCGAAAAGCAGTTCGACGCGGGTGCCGTCGTCGGGTTTTCCCGACAGGGCGAGGTAGAGCGAATCCTTGCCAAAGGGCGTGCGGGTGCGAAAGGCCATTACGTCTCCAAAGGGTTGCCCGAGTGCATGACGGAGCGGAGCGGCTTTGGCGGGCAGGGGCGCAACCTCCGGCCAGAAGTCCGCGGGCTTGGCATCGAAGGTGAGCACGGCCCACGCGTTCTTTGGGAGTTCGACGGAGGTTTGTCCGTTTGCGTCCAGAGTGATTGCAGAGGCGCCGTTCGCGGTGGCGAGGCGAGCCTTGCGGGAGGTGAGACCGATGGCTGGCGCGTCGATCCGGACGGGAGCGGTGGTATCGCCTTGCGCCTGGTTGAGGAGGATGAGGTGGAATTTTTCGCGGCTGCGGGCGCCGAGGTAATCCACCCCGGGGGTGGAAACGCGGAAGGCGGTGCGATCGAGCCAGGGCCAACAATCCGCATCGTCGAGCACCCGCCCGGGCGCGCCGCCGTAGGTGCGTTGGGTGAACCACACGTAGCCTTGCTGTTTGCTCCAGGGAAAACGGACTTTGCCGCCGGTGCGCACCTCGGTGTCGGTGAACAGATAATCGAGGACCATGCCGAGATGCACGGGGATGTGGTGCCAGTAGAAGGAGGTCAGGTCGGGACCGCGGCGGGTATAGTCGGGGTCGTGGATGAGATCGAGGTAACCGGCGAGGTAGTAGCCGGGGTAGGACGCGCCGCGCCCGATGATCGTATTGCGGGCGAAAATACGCCAGTAGTCGTCGCCGGTCGCCCCGTGAAGACGGAGGAGGTTGGCCGCCCACGTCGAGAGCAGGATGTTGCTGTAATAGCCTCCCTCCCCGCCGGCGCGCACATAGGTGCCGGGTTGCTCGAGCCCGAGGCCGACCGGAGAAACCACCCACGCGGGGATGTCTTTTTGCGGGATGGAAAAGGTTTGGGTCTGCCAGCTTCCGGACTGGAGGCGGGAGGGGCGGGAGGGCCGGGGCCAGCCGCGCCGGCCGACCGTGCCGTCGGGCAGATACCAGGTGTGGTGGGTGCCTCCGGCTTTGTTTCCGGGATAAAGGGTGATCCGGTCGCCGGGCGCGGGGATGGAGGGGGTGACCCAGAGGCCGGCCACGGTGAACTCGGCCCCCCGCACGGCGGCGTCGCGGTAGCGCGGCTCCCGGGTGAGTTCGTAGAGGTCGAGGAGATCCCACCACCAGGGATAGAAGTCGCCGGCGTTGTAAAAGGGGCCGGTTCCGGGATGTCGGGTCTGGTCGGGAGCAAATTTTTCGACGATCCATGCGTCGGCCTTGGCACGAATCTCCGCGAGCAGAGCTTCGGAGGGTGAACGCCGGTGGAGGGCGAGAAGGTCGGCCCACTCGGCGGCTCGCCCGGGATTATAGCGGACTTTCCGGGGGCGGCCCTCCGGGAAGGCGCAGGTGGAGGCGAGCCAGGGATTCAGACCGGCGCCGAGTTGATCGTCGAGCCCCTGCCACACGACGGAGCCGTAGGGACGTTTTTCAAAGTTCAGGGCGGTGTCGTTCTTGCCGAGGTAGTGGCTGCCATGCGTTTCCAGGGCAAAATGGAAGCTCGGGCGGGTGAGCATGAACTCGAGGGCGGGGAGCGCCCGGCGGCGGAAGAAATCTTCGTCGCGGGTGAGGCGGGCCGCGGAAAACAAGGTCAGCGGCGAGGCGTGGGTCACCATGCCGGGGGCCTCGATGTTGAGAGGACCCTTGAGCCGGGCATCCCAGCCGGAGGCCTCGTCATCGCGCATGAGTTCGATGATGTTGAGCGCCTGATCGGTGAGGGAGTGCTTCCACGGTTCGCGATAGTCGCGCAGGCCGAGGAGGGTGAGGTCGGCCTCGCGCATGGCATCGGCCCACGAGCCGGGCGAGGTGAGAACCCACCACGAGCGGTTGAGCGCGCCGCCGTTTTGTACGAAGGAGTCCGCAAATCCCATCAGCGGCGTGAAAATGACCGGCTGCACGTTGCCGTCGGAGGCGGTGAGGGTGAAGCCGAAGGCGGAGTTGTCGTTCCTCGCCCAGTCGGGTCGCCCGGACGCACCGGACGGGGCGTCGGACGGGAGCAGCACGTCGGCGGAGGAAATGACGCCGGTGGTGACGCTCGTCTGCGTGCCGGGCAGGCGGATTTCGACGAGGGCCAGCGGATGCGGGGTCTGCGAGGACATGATCATCCAGGGCGTGTCCACGACGCGGCGAAACTGGAACAGGGGCGGAAGTTGCACGGCATGGATTTCGTTTGCCGCAAGGATGCGGCCCGCCCCGAACGCCAGCGAATAGTAGCCGGCTTGCGGAGCGCGGAAAGAGACCTCGAGCCGGGCGGCATGACCGCGAGGCGGCAGCGTCCAGGTGAGGGTGGCCTCAAGGGGCCGGGAGAGCCTGCCGAGACCTCCGGGAAGATCCGGGGGAATGGACGTTTCCCGGTAAGTGACCGCGACACTGCCGGGCGCGACGCTGCCGGGCGCGATCTGGCGCGCGGCGACCGGGTGGAGGCGGCGGAGGATGCCTGAAGCATAGGGATCCCGGGAGTCGGCGGGGGGCGAGAACACCCGGTCCGCCAGCCGCCACTGGACGGCGGTGGCTGACTGCCAGGCAGGAAACGAGGAGGTGGGGGTGTTGATGCGGGGATTTTGAGCGGAATGGAGCACCAGCAGGGGTTCCATCCCCAGCGGGATGGCGGAGGCCACCGAGGGCAGGCTCGCCTCCCGGTGGATGCGAGGGGAGCCGTCCGCGGCCCGGACGGCGCGGAAGGAAAGGGCGATGTCGGGATTTTTCAGAACGGCGGCGGGCGAGGCGGCGGGCGGGGCGGCGTCGGGAGAAGTATCCGGAGAGGTTGCCGGCGCTTCGGGCACACGGACGCCGGTGTAGATGCGGGTCGCCTCGGTGAACAGTCTGGCGGCGTGGCTGCGGCGGAAGGCGGGGGAGCCTTTGCCGAGGGCGGGCGTGTTGGGGTCGAGCCTCGTGGTGGTGAGGAGAACGGCGTCGAGGCGGGCGTAAACTTTGCCGATGTCCTCGATTTCCAGAATGTGCTGGCCGGCGGCGAGAGGGAGGGTGAGCACGCGTTCCCAGTGCCAGCCTTCCTTCCCGTGGGTGCCGGAGAGCGACGTCGCCGGAGTATCGTTTATCTTGATACGGAAGTTGCGCGAGCCGGGGGAGTTTTTGGCGAAGTCGCGGGTGAGGGTCCAGACATGCCAGACGCCGTCCGCCGGCACCTCGAAGCCGCCGAAGGCCACGCCGTTCCTGCCGGAGGATTGGATGAACCCGCCGCGCCGGCTGCCCCACGGCCCCGGAAGGCTGAAGTGCTCGGGCTCGATGACCAGGACATTCTGGCGGGTGGGACGCTCGGGGCCGTCCGCCTCGGCGGGGAGCGGAGAGACGGCCACGGGCACGACCGCGACGAGTGCAAGCGCACGGAAGAGGCGGAGGGCACGGGCGGGGAAAAGCGCGATGGTCATGTTAACAGGAGCGGCGGCAGGGGGGGGGGGAGGGAAGTACGTCTATACGGAAATACGTGCGGAGCGACGGAGCGAAGCGCCGAAGCGCCTGCGGGCACAGGCGCTTGATGGCGAATCACAATTCCCGTTGCCGACGCCTCCTGATCATGATGCCGGCGAACGCGAGGAGACCGGAGAGCCATGCGGCCACCGAGGACGGCTCGGGGACGGCGGTGAGGCGGCTGACAGTGAGATTGGAGAACACGCTGTTGCTCGTGTCAGATGATCCGGTGACCCATATGGCCACGGAATTAAAGGCCGTGAAGGCACTGACGTTATCAATGATGCTGGCGGCCGCTTTCGTGCCGAGGGCCGTGCTGATTCTCACCTTGCTGCCTTCGAGCAACTCGATGCTAAAAGTGCCCGAGAAAGTCACCTTCTCCGTTGCGTTGAGCACCAGTGAGAAACTCCCCCGATCACCGCTCGCGTAGTTAACGGGATCATATTGGTCATAGGCGCCACCGGTGAAAAGGCCTCCGTTGCTTTTAGTCCGCTCGTAAAAACCACGGTTGTTGGTGGCGCTGCCATAATCCGCACGATAGCCGGTCGAGGCCCCGAAACTACTGTCGGTTGCCGAGCCGACATCGAAGAGGCCGACCCGGAATGCCTGACCACCGGTGGTGCCACCGTTGGTTACCGCCACCGTCCAGTCGAAGGTGATCTTGTCGCCCACGTTGGTCAGTGAGACGGTCTCCGGGAACTTGGCGACGAAGTAACTGCCTGACCCGTTGTTGTAAACCAGCTGGGAGGAAGTGGTACCGTTGAAGGTGTTGGCGGAAACGCTGGTAAAGACATTCTGCCCCTCGCCGGAGACGACGACGTCGGAGAGGGAGAAGAGCGTTTCATCTGCATGGAGCGAAGACGCGAGGATGGGCGACAGGCCCAAGGCCGCGGCGGCGAGGAAGAAGCGGGGCAACCGGCAGGAGGGCGGAAAAAGATATATATGCATGAGCCGAAAAATTTCGTAAAGGTTTACGAAAAGCAAGCCTGATTTTTTTTGGAATCAGGGGAATTGTTCCCGGAGTTTCGGATACGCGGATTTTCCGATTCGTGATCTTGTTAAAAAACGCCAGGCAGGCAGCGTTGAGTTATGACTATGACCTCTGAAATCATTCCCTCTGACTACCCCGCCTGGCTGGAAACCCTCAAAGGCCGAATCACCACCGCTCGCGGTCGCGCCGCGCTGGCGGTGAACGCGGAGTTGATCCGGCTTTATCACCACATCGGATATGAAATTCTTGAACGCCAAACCAGACACGGCTGGGGCAGCAAGGTCATCGCCCGTATCGCCAACGACCTGAAAGCAGCCTTCCCCGACATGAAGGGGTTCTCAGGCAGCAACCTCAAATACATGCGCTATTTCGCCGAGCATTGCCC
>JAISAX010000353.1 GCA_031266495.1 Opitutaceae bacterium | reverse complement strand
GGGTGGGCTTGGCGGCCATTGTGCAAATCTCCACTGGTGTCAAAAAATTCGCCCCGGGCCTCGGGGCTCCCCCCCCCCCCCCCCCCCGGACCCTGGTTCCCGGACCCCGGACCGGCCTCAAAAAACCTCGTCCGCTTAACTTCAGGGTGGGTCTGGAAATCCTTTTCTACCGCGATGGATGCGAAGGGCGTGAAGATGAGGTTACCGGCATCCTGTTTTTTCAATTTCCCTGTAACCAATGAATTGACTGTTTTTCCGATTTCGCTCTTTCCGCGCTTTCCGCTCTTCGCGTCCTTCGCGGTTGATTTTCAGAAACTCCTTTCGGTTATTCCAGCAGTTATTTCAGCGGGAGCGTTGCAATTTCCACAGACCCGGACCATGTGGCCCGGGATCATCTGTTGTCCATGTCGTCTTCCGCCACACCGCCATCGTCCTTGTCTTCGTCTTCTTCCGGGCACCCGTCTCCGGCGCAGTCATCCGTTGCGAACGGGGAGGCGAGCGGGAGCGGGGCGCCCGCCGCCGGCCAGCCGTGGCTGGCGTGGGTGCTGGTGGCGTGCACGGCGGTCGTGTTCTGGCCGGTGACGCGGTGGGTGGCGGCCGAGGGGGCGGCACGGCAGCAGATCATGCAGGGGATCATCCTGCTCGGAGCGGCAGTGGCGCTGGTCGGCTGGTTGCACCGGCGCGATTTGCGGGTGCGCGGACAGGTCGGCAACCGCGCGTTGTTGTTGCTGGCGCTGGCGTTCGGGTGCGTGGCGGTGGCGCGCTGGTGGGGCCGGCCGTTGCTGGTGCTGCCGGGCATGGCGCTGGGGTTGGCCGGGTCTTTGCGGATGGTGTTTGGCGATGTGCCTTACCGGCTGTTCCTGCGGCCGTTGGTGGCGGGGGTGGCGGCGTTGCTGGTGATTGTGCTGTTGTTTCCGGTGCTCGACTGGCCGTTGCGGCAACTGGCAGGGGTCAGTGCGGCACGGGTTTTTGACGCGATCGGGGTGACGTCGGGGTTGGGGGTTTTCGGACAGCCGGACGCGCCTCAACTGATGCTGCGGGTGGGGCCGCAGTCGTTCGTGGTGGCGACGGAGTGCAACGGCTTCGGGCTGATCACGTCGAGCGTGCTGCTCGCATTGCTGGCCGGCGGCATCAGCCGGCAGCCGGCGGGGAAATTGCCGGTGTTCGCGGTGGCGGGGGTGGTGTCGGGATTTTTTTTCAACCTCCTGCGCATCCTCGTCATTTGCCTGCTGGCGCCCAAGTTCCCCGGGCATTACCACGCGATGCACGAGGTCGTGGGCACGATCATGCTCTGGGCGGGTCTCGGCCTGGTCGGCTGGTTGTCCTGGCGCGGGCAACCGGCAAAAACAGCCGGGGCAAAAGCGGCTGAAGCGGGCTGAAATGGACGGACGCGACGGACGCTGGCAGGCGGCGCGGGCCGGAGCGCCGCCGCGGTTTTCGGTTGAAGCGGGGCGGCGGGCGGATAGCGGTTGTCGTTCATGGGACGTCAATGGCTCCACGCGAAACGCGCCATCGTTAACAACAAAAAGGGTCAGCTCGTCGGCAAGCTGGTGAAGGAAATCAGCGTCGCCGCCAGGCTCGGCGGGCCTGACATCGCGGCCAATGCCCGGCTCTTTGCCGCGGTCGAAAAGGCGCGCAAGGCGAGCGTCACGCGCGATGTGATCGAACGGGCCATCCACAAGGGCGCGGGCACCGGCGGCGAAAAAATGAACATGGATGCCGTGGCGTTCGAAGGCTACGCGCCGCACAAGGTGCCGGTCATCGTCGAGGCCTATACGGACAACGTCCAGCGCACCACGCCCGAGATCCGCGTGCTCTTCAAGAAGGGCGTGCTCGGGCAGGCGGGGAGCAACAGGTTTTTGTTCGACCACGTCGGTATTGTGGAAGCGCATACGGAGGCTCCGGCGGCGGGCGGCGGCGGCGCGGAGGAGATCGATCTCGAGGCGGTGGCGATCGAGGCGGGAGCCGGGGATTTCGCGCCGTTGACGCACGCCGAAAACGACGACATCCCGGAGGACCGGTCCGGCGCGCGTTTCACCTGCGGCCGCGCCGATGTGCATGCGGTGTCCACCTGGCTGGCGCAAAACGGCTGGACGGTCGTCACGAGCGAGATCGGCCACGTGGCCAAGCAGTTTCCCGAGCTCACCGACGAGCAGCGGGCCGATGTGGGCGAGTTTCTGCAGGCGCTGGAAGACCACGATGACGTGCAGCGCGTCTGGGCCGCCGTCTGAGGGATTTTTGATTTTCGATTTTCGATTCTCGATTGGCGATTGGCGATTGGCGATTGGCGGACTGACGCTTTCGCCCGGAACGACCGGGGGGGGGGGAGGGGAGGAGCAGTTGCCGCCTGGCGAATAAACCGCACAGCATCCTCAATCGAGAATCGAGACTCGAAAATCCCGAAGCTTCATCCTTTGTTTGGGCCTCATGAGTACCCGTCGCCTCTCCGCCACTGTTATCGTTATTGTTGTGCTGCTCGCCGTTTTTATGGGCCTGCCGTGGCTGAGCCCGGCGCGGGGCGTGGAGCGCCAGTGGAACAAGCTCGTTGACGGGGTGCAGGACAACGATTTCGAGGATGTGGCCGAAACCATCGCTCCGGACTACAAGGACTCGTGGGGTCTCGTGCGCGACGAGGTCATCGCCATCGCCCGGGCCATGCGCCGCCAATTCATGGTGTGCACGATCAGCCGCCACCCGCACCAGGTCCATTTTTCCGACGACAGGAAGACTGCCTCCGTGACGAGCGTGATCCGGCTCAACGGCAACGGTTCGCCGCTGGCCCGGCAGATGATCCAGTATTCGCAGCAGAGCGAGACGGAGACGACATTCGAGTGGCGCCGCGGCTCGTGGAAGCCGTGGGACTGGAAGCTGGTCAGCGTGGCCAACCCGGCCGCCGACGAGGGCGTCAAGATGCTCCAGCGCGAGATCGACAAGGCGCCCCAGGGGTTGTCGCTCTAGAGTATTTCCTGATTACTTCTACTTTGGTGATGTTTTCTTGCATTTCTGCATGGGGCGAGGGGCTGTCGGGAAAGCCGCGAGAGCGGAGTCATTTCAAGTCGATTTACCGGAGGTACCATTCGCGGAAGGGCGGCGGGACGACGAGCTGGTCGAGCTGCGCGTCGAAGGATTCGACGGCGGTCTTGATGTTGCCGGCGAGCGGCTTGAGGATGAGGCCGAGATCGGCCGGGCGCGTGGCCGCGGCGGCGGGATCGTCGGCGCGCGACACGGGGACGAGCGGGGCGGCGGTCTCGCCGAGCTTGAAATGCGCGCGGATGCGGCGGGCGATGTCGTAGCGCGAAAGCGTTTCGCTGCCGGCCCAGTGGAACACGCCGCGCAGCGCCGGGCGTTCGCACAGTTCGAGCAACACCTCGGCGAGGTTTTCCGCCGTGCAGGGCTGGCGAAACTCGTCAGTAAACAGGCGGGGCGCGCGGCCCTCCGCCCAGTCGGCGAAGAGTTTTTCGTGCAGGCTGCGCCGGCCGGAGAGGCTGTTGCCGGTGAGCAGCGGGGCGCGCACCGTGGCGGCAAATCCGGGCGCGGCGGCGGCGAGGGCCTGCTCGCTGGCGAGTTTCTGGCACCCGTAGCGGTTGAGGGGGGAGGGGGGGGCGGTCACCGCATAGGGCGGATGCGAGCCGTCAAAAACCTGCCCGGACGACACGTGCACGAGGCGCGCGCTGAGGTGGTGGGCGACGGTCGCCAGTTCGGCGGGCAGGTCAACGTTGAGGCGTTGCGAGAGCACGGGCTCGGCGTCGCAGCGGGCGGGCCCGGCGATGGCGGCGCAGTTGACGATCGCATCGGGAAACATGTCGAGCAGGGTCGTGGTGATCGCGCCGGGCGTGAGCAGGTCCGCCTTGATGTGCCGGGCGGCCCCCTCGATGTTGCCGCGGTAGCTGCCGCCGGGGACGGCGAGCACGTGATGCCCGCGACGTTTCGCCGCGCGGGCGAAGGCGCTGCCGACCAGACCGGACGCGCCGGTGAGAAAGATGTTCATCGGGAAAATGGTTGAAAACGGAAAGGCTGAAAGGCTGAAAGGCCGAAATCAAACCTCCCGACAACTGCCAGGCCACATCCGCAACACTCCGATCCTGTTTTCCCCGCAATCCCCGCAATCCCGTCTTGACCCGGCTCCGCCGGACCTTAGCCATAGTTCCTTTTCGCCCGACGCAGCCTTGTCTGCGGGCCGGTTATACGTTGTCCTTAACGATCTTCACTTTTTCAACCAATCCACCAGCACCATGGCCAATCCGAAACGCAAGCAGTCCAAGAGCCGCAGTTCCCACCGCCGCACCGCCAACGCCTTCAAGGCTCCCGAAATCAGCCGCGACCCCGCCGATGGCAGCGCCGTGCTTCGCCATCGCGTCAACATCAAAACGGGCATGTACCGCGGGCGTCAGGTTCTCGATGTGACGGTCTGAGCGCGTCCCCTCCTCCCCCCCCCCACACACACACACCACCACCCGCGATGGTTCAGCATACCGGCGATACCGGCCGCATTGCTATCGATGCGATGAGCGGCGATCTCGGACCTTCCGAAGTCGTCGCAGCCGTGAAGCTGGCTTTCGACGAGTTCCCGCAGATCAACCCGATCACGCTCGTCGGTGCGGAGGAGGCGCTCCGTCCGCTCCTCGGGCAGAACGGGCTCGACTCCCTCCCCGAGTCACGCCTCGCCGTGCGGCACGCCAGCGAGGTCATCACCATGGAGGACAAGCCCCTCAAGGCCCTGCGCGCCAAGAAGGACTCGTCCATGGTCCGGGCCATCGAGCTCGTGAAAAAGGGCGAGGCCGCGGCCATCCTCAGTTGCGGCAACACCGGCGCGCTCATGGCCGGCGGCACGCTCCGCCTGCGCACGCTCGACGGCATCGACCGTCCCGCGCTCTCCGCCATCATCCCGAGGGAAAACGGCTATTTCGTGCTCATCGACGCCGGCGCCAATCCCCTCGCCGAGCCCGAGCATATCGCGCACAACGCCCTCCTCGGTCACCATTACGCGCGCGTCATCCTCGGCGTGGAATGCCCCCGCATCGGCCTGCTCACCATCGGCACCGAAGAAGGCAAGGGCAACCAGCTTACCGCCGCCGCCCATGCCATGCTCAAGCAGGTGAATGCCGCCGGCCTGCTCAACTACGCGGGCCCCACCGAAGGTTTCCAGATCTTTACCGACCACTGCGACGTGGCCGTGTGCGACGGTTTTACCGGCAACCTCCTCCTCAAGAGCTGGGAATCGCTCCTCCACTTTTTCGCAGGCGAACTCAGGGCCGAGCTCAAGGGCAACCCCCTGCGCATGGCCGGCGCCCTCCTCTCGGGCGGCGCGTTCCGGGCGCTCAGGAGCCGGCTCAACCCCGAACGCTACGGCGGCGCCCCGCTCCTCGGCCTGCGCGGCAACGTCCTCAAGGCCCACGGCTCCTCGAACCGCGCGGCGATAAAGAGCGCCATCCTCTCCGCCAGCAAACTCATCCGCGCCGACCTGCTTTTCCACATCGAGAGCGATGCCGTCCGGCTCAATGCCGCCATCGCCCCCGCTCCCGCCACCGCCCCCGCCATTGCCATTGCCCCCGTCACCGCCCATCCAACCGACGCACCGGTTTCCGGCGCTCCTGTCCCGACAGCGACCCCGACCCCGTAGCGCGGGTGCGATCCCTCCCCCCCCCTCCTCCCCCCCGGTTCTCCTGCAAACCCTATCGTCCTCGTTCCATGTCATCCACTGCCACTGCCATTGCGATACTCGGCACAGGCTCCCATGTCCCGGCCAACGTGCTTGCCAACGAAGAACTCTCGCGTCGCGTTGACACGTCCGACGAGTGGATTGTCACCCGCACCGGCATCCGCGAACGCCGTATTGCCGGCCCTGGCGAAACCACCTCCGGCATGGCGGCGGCCGCCGCCCGCGCGGCTCTTGCCGACGCCGGCCTCGCGCCGGCGGACATCGACCTGCTCATCGTCGCCACCTGCACCCCCGACCAGGTGCTCCCCCCCACCTCCGCCACCGTCCAGACCCTCCTCGGCCTCGACGACACGACCGCCTGCTTTGACCTCAACGCCGCCTGCTCCGGCTTTATCTACGCTCTCGACACCGCCTGGGCTCTCCTTTCCAGCGGACGTTATCGCCGCGCCCTGATCATCGGCGCCGAAAAACTCTCCACCTCCATCGACTGGACCGACCGCGCCACCTGCGTCCTCTTCGGCGACGGCGCCGGCGCCACCGTGCTCGGCCCCGCGCCGGAAAACTCCACGGCCCGCCTCCTCGGAGCCCGCCTCAACGCCATCCCCGGCACCGGCGACCTCCTCGCCATCCCCGGCGACGGCAGCACCCCCCCCCCCCCCGGGCGACGCCCGCCGTTTCATCCGGATGAAAGGCCGCGAAGTCTTCAAGCACGCCGTCCGCGGCATGCAGGAATCCGCCCGCGCCCTCATCGCGCAGCACGGCATCGACCCGGCCGACATCGCCTGCGTGATCCCCCACCAGGCCAACCTCCGCATCATCGAAGCCATCGCGCAGTACCTGCAATTCCCGCTCGAGCGCTTCTTCATCAACCTCGACCGCTACGGCAACACCTCCGCGGCCTCCATCCCCATCGCGCTCGACGAGGCCCGCCGCGCCGGACGCCTCCGCCCGGGCGAACTCACCCTGCTCGTTGCCTTCGGGGCGGGCTTGACCTGCGGGTCCGCGCTGGTTCGCTGGTAGGTCACCATTTTATGCTCCCGCACCCGCACTCCCGGCTACGCCGACTACTGGCCCGTTCCGTTTCCCTCGCGGCCCTGGTCACCACCACCACCGCCACCATCACCATCACCACCGCCACCTTCCTGGCGGGCCCCCCCCCCCTCCGTGCCGCCCTCGTCTGGACCCCCGCCGGCGGCTGGCAGGTCGAAGGCGGCGCGCTCGCCCCGTGGTTTTCCTCGGACGACGGGCGCAATGCCCTCGATCTGATGAACAAGGCCCGCGCCGAGGAGGAGGCCGGCCACGCCTCCGCCGCGATCAAGAACTACCTCAAGGTCACCAAAAACCACCCCGTCTCGATCTACGCCCCCGAAGCCCTCTTTCACCTCGGCAGGCTCCACGAAAAGGAACGCAAGTACCCCAAAGCCTTCGACTCCTGGCAGGAGATCGTCACCAAGCATCCCGATTTCGACAAATTCAACGAGACCATCGGCGCCCAGTACCGCGTCGCCACCGGGCTCGTCGATGGCGCCCGCGGCCGCATTTTCGGCATTTTCCCGGGCTTCCGGAACCGTGGCAAAGGCATCGAGCAGCTCGAAAAGATACTCGTGAGCGCCCCGTACAGCGAGTACGCCCCGCTCTCCCTCATGGCCATCGCCAAAGGCCACGCCAGAACGGGCGACCCCGACGGGGCGATCGACGCGCTCGACCGCATGATCAACAATTACCCGCAAAACTTCCTCGCGCCCGACGCCTACATCAAACTCGCCCAGGCGCACGCCGACCTCGTCTCCGGGCCCAACTACGACCAGGCCTCCAGCCAGCAGGCGCTCACCTGGTTCGAGGATTTTCTCATCCTCTTCCCCAACGACCCCAACGCCCCCGCCGCCGCCAAAGGCGGAAGCGACATGCGCGGCATGCTCGCGCAAAGCCGGATCAACATGGGCAATTTCTATTACCGGCACCGCTCCAACTACACCGCCGCCCGCGTCTTTTACAACGAGGCGATCACGCTCTATCCCGATTCACCGGTCGCGGCCGATGCCAGAAAACTCCTCGCCGAGGTGGACGCCTCCGAAGCCCGCAGCAAAGCCCGCCAGAACACCGCGCCCGACCGCTCCGTCCCGGCTCCGCAAAAACGCTTCTGGATCTTCTGACATGCTCTGGATTTTCGATTTTCGATTCTCGATTCTCGATTGGAGGAGCTGCCGCTCCGGCAATGCGTTTGGCGCGGCAGCGCCCAATCGAGAATCGAGAATCGAGAATCGAAAATCCAGAGCCCCCGCCCCCGCCGCCGCCGCCATCGCGCTCTTTGCGCTTTTCGCGCTGGCCGGTTGCGCCGGCTATCAACTCGGCACGGGAGCCCGCGCTCCGTTCGACACGCTCTACATCGCCCCGGTGGGCGACTCCGCCGCCATCCCGCAAGCCCAGGCGATTGTGACCACGCAACTACGCGAGACGTTTTTGCGCGACGGCCGGGTGATGCTCGTCAATACGCCGGAAGACGCCGACGCCATCCTCCGCGTGGACCTCACCGGTTACGACCGCAGCTCGACCGTGGCGCGTTCCGATGACACCGGCCTGGCGCGCAAGTTCGAAGTGAAGCTCGAAGCGAAAGTCTCCCTGGTGGACATGCGGGAGAAAAAGCCGCTCTTCGCCAACCGCACGATCGTCGCCGGGCGCCAGCTTTTTGCCGACAACAACCAGCAAATCCAGGCCGAGTACCAGTTGCTGCCGTTGCTTGCCGAAACGCTGGTGGACAAGGTCCGCGGAGCGGCGCTGGACACATGGTGAGCCGGGTTACGGTTTCGGGTGAGGGTGTCGGGGGTGGATTACCAGGGAGGATGTCGCCGGGATTGAGGAGGATGCGGCCGGGTTCGGGGAGGGCGGCGAGGGCGGAGGCGAGGGCGGGGATGGGGGATGGCCGGGCTGTCGGCGACCTTCGACCTTCCGACCATTGACCTTCGACTGCACACTAGTATCATTTCCCATTTATAATTTCGGATAAAGGCGAGCGAGTTTGATACGAGCATCCTTGGTAGTGAAACGCCAGTTGATGGGAGCAGCCCGGTTATTACGATCAGAGAGCCATGTTTGTATTTCGGAGCGCA
>JAISAX010000307.1 GCA_031266495.1 Opitutaceae bacterium | reverse complement strand
GAGGACGAATGAAAAATGTAGAATGTAGAATGATGGGCTGAAGTTAGCGGGAGAGAGTTTTGTAGCTGATCTGATCTGATCCGATCCGGTCCGGGGAGCGCACGCGTCTCGCGTGCTGTGTTCGGCGTCTCGCCGAACACGGTTCGTCCGGATCGGACCGTCAGCCAAGGCTTGGGCGAGACGCCCAAGCCGGCACGCGAGACGCGCGCGCTCCCCGGACCCCGGATCGGGATTGGTGGGGTTAGTCGCGTTGGAGGATTACGTCGTCAATCAGGATCGAGCCGCTGGCTTGCCATGCGAAGAGATTGAGAATGAGAAAATTCGCGCCTTCCGGAATTTGCAGGGTGGTTTCCAGTTTTTTCCAGTCTTGCGGGAGCGTGACGGGCTTTCCGGTTTGAGGTGGAGGCGGCAAGGAGGCACGGAAAGTGCTGCCGTCGGCAAGGAGATAAAAACAGCCATCCGGCGTTGGCGTGTTTTTGTCTTGAAGCATGAATCGCACAAGAAAACCGCTGGTGCCGATTTTTGCCTGCGCGTCGGGAGCGGCTTTTATCCAGAGGGAAAAGCGGTACCGTTCGCCGGGAGCAACGCGCACACCGCGGGTGTGGATGCCGTAGCGGGCAAATTGCGTGGAACTGATTTTCGCGGCAACCCGTCCGGTGTGCGCTCCGTTTTCTGCGAGTTCAAAGGTGGCTCCGGCGGCTTTGGCGTCGCCCGGCGCGAAGAGACTCCAGCTTTGTTTCCCTTGTTCAAAATCGCCGTTGGCAATCAGGTTGTCCGGAGTCTGCGCGGCGGCGGGAAACGCGCAGAGCAGGAGCGCGGAAATGAAATGCAAGGTGGAAGGTTTTTTGGTTTTCATGTGGTTTGCGGAAAAAAAAGGGGGGGGGGGGAGGACTGAAGAATTAAGAATTAAGAATTAAGAATTAAGAAACGGATGTTACGCGGTGCCCTCGTAGGGGCTTCGCTTGCGAAGCCCGCGAGCGACCTGACACAACGGGAGATACGCCAATTTTGTCCGCTTGGCGCGGGCGTCGCAAGCGACGCCCCTACGGTCGATCCGCGCAACCTCAGTCAAGAAAGAGCGGCTTCGCCGTCGGGTTGAGTTGCGCAGGTGGTGAGTGGTTCGTGGATGTGGTTCGTTTTCTTAATTTTTAATTCTTAATTCTTAATTCTTAATTCCCTCGCGTCAGCGAGGATGCGTTGGCGGACGAGGACGAACGCGAGCGTTGCGAGGGCGGCGAGGACGGCAAGCGCGGCAGGTTCGGGAACGGCGACGATGTCGAGTTGGCCGGTGAGTTGGGAGAACGCGAAGGCGTTGAGCGCGTTGGCGGAGAATCCACGCCAGATGTCGCCGGTTTCAGAGAGCGTAATTGTACCGTAAATACCGGTCAGGGTGACGGAATCAAAACCATCCCCGGTGAGCGTGAGGCCGTCAAAGAAGTCAATGACGCCGGTGGCAGGTGTGGCGTCGAGCCGGAGCGTGAGGGCGCCGGCGGCGGCGAATGTTGAATCGGAAATCAGAATACGTCCGGTTTCGGTTCCATTGTAGGTAAGAGTGAGCGCGTCGCTGTTGTAGCCGCGCGCGGTGAGGTCGAGGGTGGCACCGGCTTGCACCGTGACGCTGGTGGCGGCGATGTTGGCCGTACCCGCGAGTTTCAGCGTGCCGCTCTGAACGTTGAGGTGGCCGATGGCGCGGTTGGATTCGAGTGTGGCGGCAGTTCCGGCAGTAGTGGTGTCGGCATAGATGAAGGTGGAGTCGGCGGAGATCGTGCCGGTGCCGCCAAGGTTGTTGGTTCCTCCGGCCTGGGTGGCGAGGAGGGTTGTGCTGCCATTGACGTTGACGGCTGTCGCGGCAGAGAGGTTGAAGGCTTTGGCTTTGAAGGTGCCGTCGCCGGTGAGGTTCCAGGTGGCGCTGGCGAGGTTGAGGGTGCCGGCAGAGGTGTCGAAGGTGTGCGTGTTGGTGTCGAGCGTGTAAGTGGCGCCGGTGCCGCTGGAGCGTTTGAGTTCGGTGGTGATGGCGAGGTCGTCGGCGAGTTTGAGAGTGAGAGCCGCATTATTGTCGGCCCAGAAATTGAGAGTGCCGATCGAGCCGTCGCCGGAGAGGGTCTTGATGGCGTTGGCTGAACCGCGAACGGTAAGGGTATAGATTGTTTTGTCGGTTTCGAGGCTCTGGTTCGTCGCGCTTTGGAGGACGACGCCCAGATTGCCCGTAACGGTGACAGCGGAGGCGATTTTGTTTTCGGAGCCGCCCAGGATGAGTTCGCTGGCGTTGTAGTTGACGGTCTGGATGGCGCCTCCGGTGGCGGTGAAGTTGCCCATGATGCGAAAGCGGGTGTCGGCTATCGCCGTGGTGTAGGTGGCGTCGCTGTTGGTGCTGCTCGAATTGAGGACGAGTGCGCCGGATTTCAGGACAACGTCTCCGTTGATCGAATACATGAACATACTGAGGGTGTCGCTGCCTGTTTGGATGGCGCGTTGAACGGCGAGCGTGCCACCGTCAAGGGTGAGCGAGCCGGTCAGGTAGGTGAGGCCATTGGCGGTGGTGGTGTTTGTTGTTTTGCGTCCGAATTCGAGGATGCCGCCGTTGCCGACCGTGACGCCGGAAGAGGCGGTGAACACGGGAGTGCTACCGCTTGTGAGGGCAGCGAAATTGTCCCCGGCAGCCGAGGCGGTGTTGATGAAGAGGCGGGCGTGGGCGTCGTCCGTAGCGGAAATGTCGGGCGCGTTGGCAAGCGTGAGCGTGCGGCGAACTTCGAGTGTGCCGGTGGCGGCGGAGGTCTGCGCCCAGGTGAGCGCGCCGAGCGTGCCGGCGGCAGCGGCGTCGTAGAGGATGGTGCGGTTGGCGTCGGCGTCACCGAGCGCGGCGGTGTCGCCTGTGGTGGGCGCGGCGCTGGAGGGCGACCAGTTGGCGCTGCTGGACCAGAGGGGATCGATCTGTTCGGCCTGCCCGGTCCATGTGTACGTGGTCTGGGCAATGGCCGGGAATGCGGCGATCAGGGATGCGATGAGGACAGCGCAGCAGTGAGTTTTCATACGGGTGTCGAGCGTTGAGCGTTGGATGTTGGCGGACGTTGGTCTGGTTGGCTTGTTCATTGGTGGTTGGAGATTGCGGTTGATGCTTGATGGTTGGTAGTTGAATAGTGGTGACTAAAATCCGGGGAGGAGGGGGGGAGAGCTGGTTTTGGTTTTCCGGAGCCGGGTATTGTGGTTTTCGGGAATGCAAGTTGACACCCGGATGAAAGCAGGGACTCCGGAATGGTCCCAGTTTTTACCGGGAAATCGCTCGTCTGGCAGTCGGGTCGCGAGAGGAAACCGACTGCCCGATGCCGCGAAAACGCACAGGGTTGATACGCGAAATGAATGGCCAGGACATGACAAAACGGGCTCGGCAGAAACGGGGGGGGGGGGGGGGAGGGCGTTCATGGGGTCACGGGTTCTGTGCCGACGTGCCAGTCGAGATAGAGGACGTTGCGATAGTTGCCGTGAACGGGCTTGGGCGGGAGGACGTCGCGTTTGCCGTCGCCGTTGCCGTTTTCGTAATCAACGTCAATGAGTGCCTTGGTTCGGGAAGGTGGGTTGTAATTGATGACAAAACTGTACGTGTGGCCAATGGGGTCATCTATCGGATGACCAAAGGGGTAGTTTTTGTCGTTTTCGTCCGGCCCCGTCTGGACCTTGCCCATCAACTTATAGACGGAGATGTTGGGCTCTGCGGGATTCACCGCCTGTTTCAGGAGGAGGGAGCAGAGATAATTGTCAGGCAGCATTCCTGTGGTGCTTTGCAGGCTGATGTAAGGGGCAATGTATCCAAAAAGATGTTTTCCGGATTCGGACAATACGTTGCGTTTGACGAACGCGTAGCAGGGGCCGGGGAGTCTGTCCTTGTTGTCGTTGACGTACATCTGGATCGCCACGCCGTAGTTGCGGAGGACGGTTTTGCACTGGGCGTTGGCGGCGGAGGAACGGACTTTTCCGGTCACGGGAATGATGATGGCCGCGAGGATGCCGATGATGGTGATTACGGTCAGCAATTCGATCAGGGTGAAGGCGGTGTGTTTCGGGTTTTTGTTCTTCATGAGAGTGCGTTTCGGGGAGTGACTGAGGTGGTGGATGTGGGATCAGTGCGGCAGCAAACCCGCGGAGGTCGGGCGTTCCATGCAGCGTGAGGCAAACACACTATCCGGACGCTTCATTGGCCAGTTGATCTATCGGCGTTTATTTGTGCTTTTCGGCTGTTTTTGCGCGCACCTATGGCGTGTGTACGGTTCGTACTTTCGCGTGACATCAGTAGCTTCAGTCGGGAATTGCCTGGCAAAAGGCATTTTTACCGGCAGCCTGTTCACCGTTTACCATGTCATTTCGTACTCTTTCCGAAGCTGAATTTGATACCATTCTCAATGGCGAAGGTCACCAGCCCTGTCCTGGTGTGGAAATACAATTTGATGTCGAGCTTTGTCCTGCCACCGAAGACGCTCCGCGACAATTCGCCACGATCTATCGACCCGTCGGCGGCGGCGTTTCCTCCACGCCATCACCGGGACTCCTCGCCTTTCATGGCGGAGGATTTTGTCAGGGGACACCCGATGGTTGCGGCGTCATTGCCAAGGCACTCGCGCTTTCGCTGGGAGTCGTCACGGTATCGGCGTCCTACCGCCTTGGTTCCGCCGGGAATCCCGCAACCCCGGCCATTCTCAATGACGCCGCTCGCGCCTGGCGCTGGATTCGCGCCCATGCCGGTCAACTCGGCATCGCGCCCGATCGCATTGCGGTGAGCGGCGAATCCGCCGGGTGCCTGTTTTCCGGACACCTGGCGGTGCGCAGTCCGTGGCTGGCAATCAATCGCCCTGATCCCGCGAGCGATTGCCCCTCGGCTTTTATTGCGCTTTGGGGTCCTCTGGATTTCGTGGCGCGCTGGTATGACAACGGCGAAAATCCCGGCGCGGAGACCAATATCCTCGGACCTGGCGGTTACGCGCAAAACCCCGCGCTTTATCACCAGTTGAGCGTGCTGGCGCATGCCCACCGGGCGCCGCTGCCACCGGCATTTTTTGCCTCCGGGCGCTTTGATCAGGTAGTGCATCCGAGGCAGGGGGCGCTTGGCCTTGCCGCCTGGAATCAGGCCGGGGCTTATGCCGAGCGTTGGGTCATTCCTGGTATTGGACACGGGACTACGGGTGACACACGTCCGCAACGCCGCCAGCTTCTGGAAAAGCTCCTCGATTTCGCCGCCGCGCATTGGGCGGGCTGACCACCCCCCCCCCCCCCCGTCGTTTGTTTTTCCGGCGGGCGATGCAGCTGGCAAACAGCGGTGCCGGAATGCCCGTCGCCACGTTTCGGCTGCGACTTCGCCCAAACCGCCTTACCCGCGAAATACCGGGTACGGACCGGGCTTGAGAGACGAAACAATTTTCAGTGCGGACGTCTCCTGGTCGTCCCTGATCGCGGAAAGATGAAGTGTATCCTTGTTCTCATGACGGATTGCGGTCACGGTGGTGTTGGAAAAACCTTTGTTGCGCGGTGTCAGTTCAAGCCAGAAACCGATCCCCGCGGCTTTCAATTCTGCCGGTGCCAGGCGGAAGCGTTCGCCCCGGTTGACGAGCGCCCGAACGGTGACGGTGACATCCCCGCCGGCGGCGGGTGCGAATGCCCCCGTTTCCCAGATGACAGGAAGATCGCCAAACACGGCAAACGCCGGACGGATCCGGACGCATGTCTTGCCGGCAGCGAGGACAAAGCCGCCCGGGCTGGAGGCATCCTCCATGACCGTCGCGCCGGGCGCGGTGAGCTCGATGGAGAGCGCCAGTTGCGAGACGTCGAACACCCCGTCGGCAGGCCGGTCGAGATGATCGTGGAAATCACCCTTGTCGGTGAGGAGCGTGGCGAGTGCGAGCAGTGTGTTGTCGTGCTGCCGCGCCTGAAGCAGGCCGGAGGCGAAATCGCGGCCGTCGCGGGTGAAACGGACGCGCAACACGGCCACGGCGTCGCCGGCCTCGCCCGCGCGCCAGTAACCGAGAACGGGGCGCTGCTGCACCCAGAACGTTCCGGTATTCATGGATCCGATACAGGCATCCGGCGAATGCCAGACCGTGGAGACGCGGTTTTCCTCTTCGCGCGGGGAGCGCACGAAAAATTGCCGGCGCAGGACCGGTTCGCGCGCGGCCTGTGCGATGGTGTCGCGCACGTCGGCCGGGGCCGGGTGCCGCGGTATCAACAGTTCGGCGACAACGTCGCGGGCTTTTTGCGGGATGCGGTTGGCGGGGCGGAAAACGGCGAGGCCGGTTTCCGCCGCGAGGATGTCGGCAAAGGCTTCCGGAAGCAGGTCCTGGTACGCGCGGCTCTGGGGGCCGCAGAGTTGTCCGGTGCCGGGGTGGAAGGTGTTGGCGAACTGCCGCCAGGTAAAGGCGTGGAGCTCTTGCAGGCGACTGCGCACATCGGGGTCGCGGATAAGGAGGAGACCGCGTTCGAGTTCGGTCAGCACGAGGTGGCCGTAGTTGGGGCTGTTGTATTCATTAAAACCTTCGTGGTGCCGCGAATACGCGATGATATGCCTGAACCGGGTGCGGCCGTAGTGCAGGAGGAACGGATCATCCAGCAACTCGCCGGCGGCGGCGCAAACGATGGCTCCCTTGACGGCGATGTTGGTGTAGCCGGGGCCGACATTGCGGCGGAAGATCGAACGCGCGGCATGGCCGAGCGCGGCCTCGATAGCGGCGACGAGCGAAGCAGTGGCATTCCCGGCAGCGACAGCGACATGCGAGGCCAGGGGAGCGCGGTAACACCCGAGGATGTGGGCGAGACGCACGCCGCAGAAATCGGCCCAGTTCCAGTCGGGCGGACGCATTTCGGAGAGCGGTTCTTCCTGCAACCACGGCCAGATGCCGTAGGTGGGCGCGCAGGGGTCGGTTTCCTGCAAGGGCAGGGTGGCGGCGATGATGTCCGCCGCACGTGCGACGGAGGCCGCAGAGCCTTCCGCCAGGAGCAGGAGCGCATGGCTGAGGGCGTGGCGGGTTTCGTGGACGAGCGTGCCGTTGGGCACGCGCGAGTGATAGCCGGGACCGGCCCACACGCTGCGCACCATGCGGAGGGCGGGCGTGTAGTTGGTTTCCTCGGCGGCGAGATAAGCGCGGAGTTGTTCGAGCGCGGAGGAAGAAAGGGCGGGCGACTGGGCGGCGGAGGTGGTGGAGGAGGTCATGAACGGTGTGCGGGAAGGCAGGACCGTTATATGATTCGGGAGCGATTACGAGTGCGGAAGTGGTTGCCT
>JAISAX010000297.1 GCA_031266495.1 Opitutaceae bacterium | reverse complement strand
CCCCCCCCCCCCCCCCCCCCCCCCCCCCCCCCCGCGCCCCCCCGGGGGCGGAGGCTTTCGCCTTCGCGAAATTCGGGATCGATAAAAACCTGTCGATTCTGCGCGCCGGTGTTGAGGAGGTCGATCACGGCGGCGGCAAAGGCGTCCATGGGGGTGACGAGGGTGGCGAGTTTGGGCTGGACGATGCGGGTGAGTTCGGAGCCGTCGTATGAGAGAATGGATACGTCGTCGGGGACGCGGACGCCGAGGCGGGTGAGGCCGAAGAGAGCGCCGGCGGCGGCCCCGTCGGAAATACCGAAGAGGGCGGTGGGGCGGGCGGCGGCCAGGCGGCGGCGCCAGAAGGCGGTGATGGCATGGGCGGCGGCTTCGGAGGCGTTTTCCCAGGCGTGCGCGCCGGCGTGGAGCACTCCGGCCTCGGCAGGCAGGGCGAGGCCGAGTTCGGCGGCGATGTTCTCGAAGGCGCGGATGCGTTCGACGGTTTCCGGGGCTTCCTCGGGTTCGCCGGTCATGAAAAGGATGCGGCGGTGGCCGAGCCGGAGCAGGCGCCCGAGGCCGGTACGAATAAAGGCGGGGTTGGAAATGCCGACGCTGTTGCAGGTGCAGTTTGCCAGGGGAGGGCCGATGTGGACGGTGCGGTAACCTTCCTGCGAGAGGATGTGGTGCAGGTCGATGGTGGAGTGGAGGGTGTTGCTCAGAAAGATCACCCCGCCTTTGGCAGGACCAAAGGTGATCTGGCGTTTGCAGGTCTGCCAGCCGTCGCCGCGTTTGAGGGAAATGAGCGACAGGGTGGCCCCTTGCGCGGCCGCCCGGGCGGTGAGAGCGGCCAGATGGGCGGAAATGGTGTGGCTGGGAAAATCCGGCGCGATGACGGCGATGTTTTCCAGTGTAGTGTCATTCCGGTGACGCCGGGTGATGACGGTGCCGAGGGCGCGTTTGCGCTGGATGAGGCCTTCCTCGACAAGTCCGTCGAGCGCGCGGCGGACGGTGGCCTGCGAGACGTTGAGGAGATCGATGAGGGTGTTTTCGGGGGTGAGCTTTTCGATGTGGCCGGGGGTAGCCTGGATGACACGGCGGAGAGAGGTGCGAAGCTGGACGTGGAGGGGTATGCCGTTGTCGCGGTCGAGTACGATGGCGCGAAGGTTTTTTTCCCAATCCCAGTCCCCGTCCCAGTCCTTGCGGTCTTCGTTTCTGTCCGGCAAGGGGCTGCGGTCGCTGGTCTCGGGTACGGGGCCGGAAACGACGATGTCGGACAGGGAAATGATAGAGGGGGGAACCACAGGGAGGAAGAATTGATTCTTCGAAGAATGGGGCTTTGGAAATTATGGGGCAAGCAAAAAAAAATGTGACGCGAAGTGTTGCCGGTTTGAGAGGGCGGTTTCGGGGGACGGAATATCACCGCTCTGTCACATACGATTTCCGGAGCTACGCCGGCGTTTGCAGGCTGCGGCCAGGGCGAAATCCGGGGGCGACCAGAATCTCCCGGGTGGCGGAAGGCGTGTCGGTTTCGGGAGAGCCAGGAAGGTCGAGAAAGGACATGCTGGCGGCGGCAAAGGTGTCCATAGGAGTGACAAGGGTGGCGAGCTCCGGCTGGACGATGCGGGTGAGATTGGTGCCGTCGTAACCGAGGAGCGAGAGGTCGCGGGGAATGCGGACGCCGAGGTGGGCGAGGCCGTAGAGCGCACCGGCAACACATTCGTCGGAGACGCCGAACAGGACGGTGGGACGATGGCTGGCGGAGCGTTGTTGCCAGAGGGTGGTGGCGGCCCGGCTGGCCGTTTCCGCGCTGCTGTCTCCGTAGGTCGCGCCGCCGTGGATGACTTCAGCGTCGGAAAGGTCGAGGGCGCGGGCGAGTTCCTCGAAATGGCGGACGCGTTCACGGACTTCCGGGTGTTCTTCGGGTTCGCCGACCAGGAATGCGATGCGGCGGTGACCGGCAGCGCGGAGGCGCTCGAGACCGAGGCGGACGAAAGCGCGGTTGTCGATGCCGACGGCAGGGCAGGAGCAGCCTTCCGGGGGGAGGCCGACGCAGACGGTCCGGTAGCCTTGGCCGGAAAGGATGCCGTGGAGATCGTGGACGGTGGCGGGGTGGAATCCTCCGAGAAAGACCACGCCGCCTTCGGCGGGACCGAATCCGATCCGGGTGCGGCTGGATTGCCAGTCTTCGCCTTTTTCAAAGGAAACGAGGGTAACGGATACGCCGCGGGCGTTGGCTTGCGCGGTGAGCGCGGCGAGGTGTCCACTGTTGGAATAGCTGGCGTGGGCAGGAGAAATGATGGCGAGGCGAGGGTGCGGGATCGGGGCGGCGGCGGTTTCGGGAACGGGAGAGCTGCCGTCAGCGGCTGCCCGGAGTGCCTTGCCGGCGCGGCGAGCGGAGGAGAAGGCGGGGCGGTTGCGCGTGATGATGGTGCCGAGGGCGCGGCGGCGCCGGATGAGGCCTTCCTCGACGAGACCGTCGAGCGCTTTTCTTACGGTGGCCTGCGAGACGCCGAGAAGGTCGATCAGGGTGTTTTCGGGCGCCAGTTTTTCAACGTGGGTGGGGACGGCCTGGATGGCGCGGCGGAGCGAGGTGCGAAGCTGGACGTGGAGCGGAATGCCCCCTTCACGGTCGAGGACGATGGAGCGAATGATGGGGGGCCAGTCGAAGGTGGTCACGGTTTGCTGCGAGGATGGAAGTGTTCGGTATCAGGTCGCTGGTGGTGAAGTGGCGCCGATCAGAATCTGTCGAAAATACTTCCCGGGTGAAAACCGAAAAAACAGAAGACTGATCGATGGTCTTTATGGCAGACCTCAAAGAATGGCGGGGCGGATCCGGAGATGATTGCCTCCTCGTCTTGTGTGGTTTTCTGCCAGGGTCTGTTCGCCAGGGTCTTTGTCCTTGCCCCGGCGAATGGCTGTCTTCCATTCTCTTCCTGTTTTCGTTTTCGGTTCCCTCGTCTTTCTCCCATGTCCTCCTCCTCCCTGTCACTCGCCTTCCAGACTCATCTCGCGTCCACCGTATCGGCTCCCCGGGTGGAGTCATCGGGTCATGAGCGCGACCGGAGCGAGGTTATCCCGGAAACACATATGATCGTCATCGCGGCGGTCGTCGCTAACACGTTCGGCCGGCGGGCTCGCATCCGTTCGGTGACTCACGACTACCACAAGAGCATCGAATCCCGCCAGTGGGCGCACGAAGGACGGCGGGATATTTTTGCATCGCACCGCATCCGCTAGCGCGCCTGGTCTCCGCCTGCCGTCGCGACCGCCGGCCACGACCACTGCCATGACTGTTGCCGCGACTGCCGCTCCTGCCATTTCCGTCCGTTGCCCTGCGGATGTCTGTTTTCTTTTCGACAACGGGTCGTTGCGGGCGGAGGCGACACGATCGTTGCGGGCGCTGGCAGGCGCGCTGGAGCGGTGGATCGGCGTGCGCGTCGAGGCCGTGTCGTTGCTGCATTCGGATGGCGTGCCTGCGGAGGAGTTGGACGGAGAACCGGCGCGCTTGCTGGAGCCGGCGCTGGGCGCGTTTTTGCAAAAAAAACCGGCGGCGCACGCGGTGACGCTTCCCCTGTTTTTCGGTCCGGGCGGGGCGGTGACGGATTACTGGCCGGACCGGCTGAAATTGTTGTTGGACCGTTTCCCGGCTGCGCGGGTCACGCGGGCGCGCTGGCTGGTCGATACGGACCAGCCGGGCGGTGACGCGCCGGAGATCGTGGCCATCCTCGCCGACCGCGTGCGCGCCGTGATGCGGGCGAAAGGACTGGCTAACCCGCAGGTGCTGCTGGTCGATCACGGCTCGCCGCGCCGCGAGGTGACCGCCGTGCGCAATCTGCTCGGCGCGGAGCTTGCGAAGACGCTGGCAGGCGAATGCGCGTCGGCGTCCGTGGCCGTCGGCGTGGCCTCGATGGCGCGGCGCGACGGAGACCGTTACGATTTTAACGAGCCGCTGCTGGAGCGCGCCTTGCGCACGCCGCCGTTCGATCGCGGTGATGTGGTCGTTGCGCTGCAATTTCTCTCGCCCGGACGGCATGCCGGAGAGGGCGGGGACATCGCGACCCTCTGCCGCGTGGCCGAGGCGGAGGCCGCCGCCCGGGCAGGCGGTGACGGCGGCGGGGGGGGGGGGGGCAGCGGAGGCGGCAGCCGCTTGCGAACGCACATGACGGAAACGATTTCCGGCGACCCGCGTCTGGTGGACGTGCTGGCGCGGCGGGTGATGGCAGCCTGCGGGCTTGGCGCGCCAGCGCGGTGAACGGCGCCCACTTCTACGTGGGCGGCGACGCCCGCGCCCGCGCCTGGCGGAGAGAATTGGCGAATCTCCCGTTGCGAAAGGTCCTCGCGGGCTTCGCAAGCGAAGCCCCTACGTGGGGATCCGCGTAACATCAGTGAGTAACCTCGACCGCGAGGACGTTTTCCCCGCCCTCCTCGCGCAGGAAAGCCCCGACCTCCACACGTTTCTCCCTCCGGTGCATGATCTTCCGACCACATCCAGACCGGATTCAACGCGTCGCTGCCTTGGGAATACGGGAAAATCGTGGAGCCCGGATTTTCGGAAAATTTCTGCTTGCACAACTAAAAATATGCTGAAACATATGCTCACCATATACAACTCGCCTCCACTCGCTATCGCCCTGAATTCCCTTCCAGATTCTCCGGATGAAACCTTCCCGCACCACAGTTGCCGCCACGACACCTTCACCTTCCCCCGCTTCCTGCGGAAACGGTGACGGTGTGTCTGCCGCCGCCGCCGCTGCCGGTTCCGGTTCCACTGTCGGTTTCGTTTCTGCGTCCGCGTCCGTGTCCGAGTCATCCGCCTTGCCGCCTTTTGCGGTGGACCGCGAGTCGGCCCTGCCGCTCCACCGTCAGATCGAGCACTGGCTGCGCGCCCGCATCGAGGACGGCGATCTCGCTCCCGGGGCCATGCTTCCCGCCCGCAAGGAACTCTGTGAACTCTTCGGCGGCATCAACCACCTGACCATCCGCAAGGCCGTCGCCTCCCTGCAAAACGAAGGCCTGCTCTTTTCCGTCCAGGGCAGCGGCACCTTTGTGGCCGACAAAAAACTCAAACCCCTGCGCATCGCCATCGTCCTGCCTCACCTCGACGACGAACTCACGAGAGAAATATCCAACGGTATCCAGGAAATCTTTGATGAAGAAATGCCGGGCAAGGCACGTTTTCCCGAAGTCAGCTCCATCATCCTTGATTCCCGTCGCGATTTGCAGAAGGAGCTGAAAAACATCAGCCAGCTCGAAGACCTTCCGCTCGACGGGGCCATCATCCTCCCCGTTTCCTTTGGCGACATCGTTGACCGGCTCGTCCGGCTAAAGGCCGACCGCTTTCCCGCCGTGCTTCTCGCCCGCATTCCCGAGCTGCGTTTCAACACCGTATGCTCCGACGACTACGCCGGCGGCTACGCCATCACCCGGCACGTCCTTGAAAAAACCGGACGCCGCCGTCTGGCCTGGATTGGCAACCGCGAAGGCCACTTCTCCGACGTGCAACGTTATGACGGATACCGTGACGCTCTCAACGACCACGGCATCGCCTGCGATCGCAAGCTCGTCCGCGACCTCAAGGTGGCCAGCCCCGTCGCTCCCTTCGACGCCGCTCTTCGCGAAGCGCTCGACAGCCTTCTTCCCGGCAACATTCCCCCTGCATCACGGCCCGACGCCATCGTGTGCACCAACGACCTTGTCGCCCTGGCGTGTATTGAGGAACTCGCTACGCGCGGCATCGCCGTGCCGGGCGACATCGCCGTTACCGGTTTCGACGATATTGACGCCGCGGCCCGCGCCACGCCCGCGCTCACCACGGTGCGCAATCCCATGCGTGAACTCGGCCATTCCGCCGCCCGTCTCATGCTTGAGTCCATTCAGAATCCCGATGCCGCTCCGCAAAACATCACCGTCCCCATTTCCGTTGTTGTGCGCGCAAGTGCATGACAACCTTGTAACAGACAACCAAAAACCCGAAAGCGCCAACCGGCGCTCCACGACAGCCGAATCCGTTATGAAAGCAAAACACCCTGCACTCGGGGCGACGCTTTGTGTCGCCATTTCACTCCTTCTTGGAATGCCCGCGCGTGCCAGCGCACAGACAATTCTTGTCTATGACGACTTTTCCACGGCAGGCGACGTCAATGGTAACCGTACCCCGAATACTACTACCATTGAGGGAAGAAAATACACCAGGGTGGTTGCCAATGAAAATGCCACTTACACCACGAACGTTATTATATCAGGCGTCGGCTATGCGGCAATGAGAGGAAATGTTGGCGGCGCCATCCTGATAACATCGGAAAACGGATACACGAAGCCGGATGGCTTCGAGATTTCCGCCACATTCAACATCAACACGGTTGCCAACAACGCGCCTGCCCGCACAGGTCGCGGCGTTTATCTCGGATTTTGGAGTTCGCTCCCGATGGCATCCGATTCGATGACCGGCATGTATGGTGTTTTTGTGAATCCCGATGGCCGTCTTGTCCTGTGGAACGGCGGTTCTGCAGCTAACAACACTACGGTCACCACACTTGCCTACGCGGGTACGTGGGATGCAAGCGCCTGGCATACCATGTCGTATAAAATCGACATCGATGGCTCGACCACGGGCAACGCAGGTTCGATCCATGACTTCATCCTCGACGGAAAATCATATGACTGGGGCATCGTCAGCCTCTTCACGGAGGAAAACACCAAATACGCAGGCTTCGGCGTATCCGACAGCACAGGAAACGGAATTGGTTATTTCGACAGTTGGTCTCTCTTCGCGATTACGGTTCCCGAACCCGCGGCACAAGCCCTCATAACCGGCGTACTTGCCTTGGCGGCTCTCATTGCGGCTCGCCACATTCGCAATCGCAAACATTCACACGACTGAAAAGAACTTCGTGCCGTCGTCTGCCTGAACAAGCCTCCCCCCCCCCCCCTCACCAACCTGCCATGAAATTTCGGCTCGCACTCTCTTTGTTTATCGGCGCCATTACCTGTTGTCTTGCTGTAGGCACTACAATCATCGAAGATGATTTTTCGAACAACGTGGATGTGGGGCAGCGTCGCCAGCCGAACCTCGCCACGATTGAAGCGCGCGCCTATCAACGCGTCCCCGCGGGAAAAACCAACAACCGCAGTCCGGTCAGGCGCGGTGCGGTCAGTCTCGAAACCAATCTCGGGGCTGCCATCGACATAAGAAGTGCCGGCGACTACACAAAACCCTCCCGACTCGAAATCACGGCCACGTTTTCCATGGGCACGGTGACCAACAACGAAATCCCCCGTCCCGGACGCGGCGTGTATCTCGGATTCTGGTCACGACTCCCCGACGCTCCCGCCGATTCGCAGGCGCACATGACGGGGATCTTTGTCAATCCCGGCACCGGTCGTCTCTGCCTTTGGACCGGCTCTCCCGTTTCCTCTGCGCAACCGGCCCAAACGCTCGACTATCAGGGTGAGTGGAAAACCGGCGACACTCCGCACACTCTCTCCTACAAAATCGATATCGACGGCTCCGCGACCGGCACTCCGGGAAACATCCACGACTGCGTCCTCGACGGGAAAAAATACGTTTGGAAAACAGTCACGGTATTTGCGGATACGGCCACCCGTTACGCCGGATTTGGTGTTTCCGCCTCCGCCGGAGGTCAGGCGGCATCCATCGACCACTGGAGCCTGAAAACTCCCTGACCGTTTCTTCGACCCCATTCAGCCCCCTCCCCCCCCCCCGCACACGCCATGAAAACAACCTCCGTCCTATTCCATCATCGGCCCGGCAAAACAGCGGCATTCACGCTCATCGAACTGCTCACCGTCATAGCCATCATCGGCATTCTGGCGGCCATTCTCATCCCCGCGGCCGGAGCCGTGCGCGAAAAGGCGCGCAAGGCAAAAGGCGCCTCGGAACTCCGCCAGACCGGCGCGGCCCTTCATTTGCATGCGGCGGAAAACAAGGGCAAGGGTCCAGACGGAAACAACCCGGCTATCGAGAGACATTACTGGAAGGCCAACAAACGCTTCGTCAACATTGGCGGCCTGCTCCCC
The DNA here is from genome assembly GCA_031266495.1 of Opitutaceae bacterium. Next base: position 985 of record JAISAX010000297.1, on the reverse strand, counting down.
TACATGGGTTACGGAGACAACCCGGAAATACAAACCCCGGAAATCCTGCTTTCCCCCGGCTCCACTCCCGCGCAGTACCAAAAATACAAATACACCTGGAGCCCGACGGGTTCCTCCGGTGGATGCACTTATTACACAAGCCTCGAAGCGACAGAAAGCGCATTGCTCAAAGTCACGGAAACCCCGCGCCGTGTCCTCATCAACGACAGCAGCTACTGGTGGGACAACACCTACAACGGTTCGGACAACTGGAAAGGCGAAGGCATGTATGTTTTCCGGTTCGACGGCAGCGTCTCCTGGCTCCCCCGCTCCAGGACCAAAGGCCTCGCCAGTTGGGATTACTCGAAACTCGATGACATCAGCGGCAAATGACGGAGCGACACGGCCCGTTCCATTTGCAAGTATGCCTGAGAGACTACGCGCAACGGCAGGAAAATGCCGTCGCCCCCGTCACACCCCCGTCACACCCGCAACACACCCGATTTTCCCATGAACCCACGATTGCTTCACCTCGCGGCTTCGCTCGCGTTCGCCAGTTTTTGGCACGCGACAAACATCTCGACGGCCAGCGTTGTCACCATGCGGCATCCGCTCACCGAAGCGGCGCTCGAACTCAAAGGCACGGTATGTCATGACAAACAGGTTCACATCGCGAATCCTCCACTCGCCTCGACCCGTTACGCGCAAAAAAACGATTCCGTGACAGTTTCGGGAAACAAACAAAACCTCTCCCGGCTCTTTGATGGCAACGCGGGCACATGGTGGTCTTCCGATAAAATCGAGGCGGGAATCACCGTGGATCTCGGCCGTATCCAGGAAATCAGTTCGATCGAATGGGACGGATACACTTACGGCGAAACCTTCCCGACCGCCTTCGAAATCCTGACGGACACCGGCGCAGGACAGAGAGAGGCACCAACGGGGGGGGGGGGGGGGGGGGGGGGGGGGGGGGGGGGGGGGCGGGCGGCGCGGGGCCGGCCGGGCG
>JAISAX010000283.1 GCA_031266495.1 Opitutaceae bacterium | reverse complement strand
CCGGCCCCCCGGCCCGCGCCCGCCCCCCCCCCCCCCCCCGCCCCCCCCCCCCCCCCCCCCCCCCCCCCCCCCACACGGACGCCGGGAGGCGGGAGGCGGAAAAGGGTTTGTAGTGCCGGATTCATTACTTTATCCAACTGTGCGCCGGATCCTTGAAGTTGATGAAACCGCGGGTGTCGCCGGTCATCACCCACAGGTAATACATCGTGTAGCCCGGCGCGTTGACGACGGGATGATACCCGCGAGGAATCGCCACCGTGTCATTTTCCCGCACCGTGCAGGCCACGTCGATGTCGCGGCTGTCAGTGTAGATTTTCTGGATACCGAAACCGCCCTTCGGCTGGAAGCGGAAAAAGTAAATTTCCTCCATGTCAATTTCCTCCGGCGGGTTATCAAAATCGTGACGGTGCGGCGGAAAACTCGCCCAGTGGCCGGAAGGCACGAGCGCCTCGCCGATGAAGAAGTGCTGCGCGGGGAATTTTTCATCGAGCATGATCAACGCCTGCCGCGTGAAATTGTCGCGTCCGATGGACATGCTCTTGACTTTGTCCGGCCCGATCAGCGCGGCGGCGCAGGTGGAGCGCGTCGCGGGCGATTCCGCCACCGCGATTTCCACGTCCATCGCGGCGGTGATTTCGTAGTCCGTTTCACGTGGCAGATAGACGGTGTGGGGCAGTCCGGAAAACACGTCCGCACGTCCGCCGACATCCGGGAAGTTGAAGTTCGCTCCGCGCACGGCGCAACGCCCGCCAAGAATCACCAGCGCCACTTCGAGCGCTCCGGTTTTCGCAGCGTGCACTTCACCCGCCGCCAGCTTGAGCAAACCGAAACCGGTCAGCTTCATTTCGGCCTCGCCGACAGTAAAGACACGGTTGAATCCCGCGTCAGCTTTGCATGGAAAATGATAGTTCATGGTTATCCTTACAGAGTTGAGGTTGTGGTTGAGCGTTTTTCAAAAAAGCCTCCAAAGCCGCCGGCGCGGGAATCCCCGTGCGTCCGCCGAGAGCGCCGCACTTGAGAGCCGCGGCGCCCGACGCGAAACGCATGCACTCGCCGAGAGAAACCCCGTCAAGATAACGACGCAGAAACGCGCCGTGATAAACATCGCCCGCGCCCGTGGTGTCGATCGCCTCCACCCGAAAGGCGGGCATCCTGCAAAAATCCTTTCCGTCGAAACCGATGCTTCCCTCGCTGCCCGCCGTCACCACCGCCCAGCGCGCGCCGTGGCGCATCAAACCGCGCAACTGTGGTTCGCGTAAAACTTCGCCGGTGTAGTTGGCTGCGAATGACTCCGATGCGATCACGATGTCCGTGTTTTCCAGAATCGAATCGATCCCCGGCACCACGGTTCCCGCATCAAGGCAAACGGTGACACCCGCCGCCCGCGCCACGCGAGCCGCATGAATGGCCGCCCCGGTCTGGTGTCCGTCCAGATGCAAGACACGGGCCGAACGGATCAAGCTCTCATTTACCTCGGTCGCTGAAAGCGGCCTCGCCGAACCGTGCGTCCATGCGATGCTGCGCTGTCCCGCCTCCCGCCCCTCCCCCCCCTCCCGCGCCGCCCAGCAGTAACTCACCGCCGACTTCGCGCCCTGGCGCGTGACCACCGCGGCCACATTCACGCCCTCGGCCTGGAATTCGCGCAGGATTTTCCTTCCCGATTCATCATCGCCGACCGTGCCGGCAAAAGCCGTTCGCGCTCCCAGCCGTTGCGCGGCGACGATGGCCGTCGCGGAAGGCCCTCCACCCTGTTCCAGGCTGTCGGCAATCTGAATCTTGCCGTCTGTCGGAATCCTCGGAACAACGCACAAATAATCCCAACTGCAGTAGCCAACGCCAACGATGTCCGCGTATCCGGAAATCCCGTTGACGGCGGGATCGGGCAAATCAGGTTGGGTTTCTTTTCGCATGAAAATTTGAGGGAGGAATGAAGCGGCTTGACTGGGAAAAAATTGTTTCCGTGAAAATCGTCACAGAAGGATTGCGATGTCGCTCACTTTGTCGTTAAACCTGTTTAATCATGGCAAATCCCGCTATATCCCCGACTCTCACGATGAACGACATCGCGCAGCGCGCCGGAGTGACGAAGGGGACGGTCAGCCTGGCCTTGCGTGGAGATATCCGCATCTCGGCGACCACACGCCAGCGTATCGAAAAAATCGCGAAGGAGCTGGGCTACCGGCCCGACCCGTTGCTCGCCGCGCTATCGGCCAGACGCAGGCAGCGGCGAGCCGTATCCAATCTCGGGATACTCATTGACGATCAATGGGGGGCGGTGGCGATGCGCCCCAAATGGCTGAAAAACTGCATGGAGGGCCTGGCCTCGGCCGCGCGGCATTTGGGCTATGCAATCTGCGAGTTCCGGCTGTCCGCGGACCTGGCGGGGCATTCCAACCCTGACCGGATTCTTGCCGGCAGAGGCATTCGCAGCGTGGTCGTGTGTCCTTTTTTCGGGCAGCGTCCGCCGCTCCCTCGTCTGGACTGGTCGCTCTACTCCATCGTGACGATCGGCAACCTCCTGCCCGAGATGGGCTGGCACCGGGTCGGCACGGACGCCTTCGCCGCGATGAGCCTGGTCTGCGAAAAACTGCGCGAGCGCGGTGTGACCCGCATCGGGCTGGCGCAGTATCTGGATACCGAATGCCGGTTGCGTTACGAATGGCTCGGCTCGTTGCTCAAGGAGTGGCACCTCGGCGCGGATTTTTTCCGGATGGTGCCGCCTCTCCTGTATCCGGAACCGGATGCCAGATCGTTCCTCGCCTGGCTTCGGCGGGAAAAGCCGGAGGTGGTCGTGAGCAACAACGAGCAGATTCTCGACTGGCTGAAGGCCGCCGGAGTGGAGGTGCCGGGCGAGACGGGAGTCGTCCTCCTCAACCGGGATTCGTCGAAGCGCGCCGGCATCACGGGAATCTCGCAACATCTGGACGAGGTCGGTGCAGCCGCCGTGGAGCTGATCCACAGCCTGACCCTGCGCGGCCAGCGAGGCGCTTCGCACGTGCGCCGGGAAACGCTGATCCTGCCGCACTGGGAGGACGGCGCCACGCTCCGACAGGCCTGCGGCGGGACGCCTGCGCCCCTTGCGGGGCCAGAGCGTTTCAAATGAAGTTCCGATGTTATGCCGCCGGCCGTAGTCACATGCCTCCGTGCATGTGGGGACGATGCGGAGCACCGCCGGTCCGGGGGGGGGGGGGGAGGGGAGCGGTGGCTTGATAGGAAAGAGCCCCGGCGGACATGGTTGTCAGGCAGGGGCGTCTTCCCGGGCGAATACAAGCTGGCGCGCGGCTTCTCTCAGATGGGTTGCGGTGGGGGATTCATGCGCGAGCCAGGCGCGCACGCGGCCGGCGAGGAACCGGATGTACGCGGGAGAATCGTTGAGGCAGGGCACGTGGAGGAACGTTTCGCCGCCGGCCTCGAGAAAGGTCTTTTTTCCGGTCATGGCGATTTCCTCGAGCGTTTCGAGGCAGTCGGCCACGAAGGCGGGGGTGAAGATGACGAGGCGTTTCTTGCCTTCGGTCGGGAGGCGTTCGAGCTCCTTGTCGGTGTAGGGCGTGAGCCAGGGTTCGTCGGCGAGGCGCGACTGGAACGAGATCGACCATTTGCCGTCCGGGATGCCGGCGCGGCGGACGAAGGCTTGCGTGGTCTTCGTGATCTGGGCGCGGTAACAGGTTTCGTGGAGCGCGCTGCATGTGTTGCAGCAGTCGTTGACCGTGAGGCAGTGGGTTTTTGAGGAATCGGCCTTGCGCAGGTGGCGCTCGGGGACGCCGTGGAAGGAAAACAGCGCGTGGTCGTACGGGTTCTGCAAATACGGCCGCGAGGTTTCGTCGAGCGCCTCAATGTAGTCGTGATCCTGATAAAAGGGGCGCACGGTCTCGATGTGCAGGCCGGGGGCGAGCCGGGCGGCTTCCTCGTAAACTTTCACGACCACCGTCTCCCACGACGACATGGCGTAGTGCGGGTACTGGGGGAATAGGAGCAGTTCGTCGATGCCGGCCAGCGCGATGGTTTCGATGACCGGGGCGATGGAGGGTTTGCCGTAGCGCATGGCGAGGAACACGAGTTGTTCGTCGCCGAAGTCGGCCTGAAGCTCTTTGACGAGTTTGCGCTGCACGCTTTCGGAGGTGACGACAAGCGGCGAGCCGGCCCGGGTCCAGACTTGGCGGTAGGCGTGGGCGGATTTGGGCGCACGGAAGGGCGCGATGATGCCGTTGACGAGCAGCCAGCGGAAGGGTTTTGAGGGTTTGTCGATGACGCGTTCGTCACCGAGAAATTCACGCAGGTAACGGCGCACGTCGCCGACCCGGGTGGAGTCGGGCGAACCGAGGTTGACGAGAAGAACAGCACGCCTGGACATGGAGCAAGGAACGAGCAGGCCGGACAATACCCGGTCTGTCAACCGGAGGCGCGAGATGCGTGGGCGCGAGGGGGGGGGCGCACATTCACGTGCGCCCGTATTTCGGGGCGTACCGGCCAGGGTGGCAACGGGTGGCGGCAAGATAGTGTTTTTACGTAGTGCTGCACCATTGCTTTGGCGACCGGTTATGGTTGAACAGGGTTGCCTCATCCGCCAAACATTGCCCTCCATTTATGACCACAATAATTGACAGCCGAAGGCTGCGCGCCTTCAAGATCCTGACGCAGACCGGCAGCTTTACCCGCACAGCCGTCGCATTGAACCGGACCCAGTCGGCGATCAGCCATTCAATCGCCGGCCTGGAAGATGACCTCGGCGTCCGCCTGTTCCTCCGGCTTGGCCGGACAATCAAGATCACCGACGCCGGGTCCGCCTTGCTCGTTCACGCAGATGCCATCCTCGCGGAGATGGTGCGGGCTCGCACAAGTATCTCCGGGTCGGATACGTCCGGAGAATAGGGAAATCAGGGGCCGGGTCCGCACGGGGAGGCTCACCGGAGGAACCCGGAGCGTTGGCACGGGGGCTGCACAGGGAGGCGCCCGGTTCTGTGCGGGACCGGGCGTCTGGTGTCCGGATCAGTTTCCGCCCCCCCCCCCCGTAAGCGTTTGGCGTCGCCAGGGAGAGACCGGAGTTGTGAAGGTCCGGGGAGCGCACGCGTCTCGCGTGCCGGCCTGGGCGTCTCGCCCAGGCCTTGCTAGCGGGCCGACAGGTTTCGACTTGAGTCGATTTGAGTCGAATCGCCCCGAACCGTGCCCGGCGAGACGCCGGGCAATGCACGCGAGACGCGTGCGCTCCCCGGACCTTTTTGATCGACGCTAAACGCATACCCCCGCCCTGCGGGCGGGGGCGGAGGGAGGCGGCGGGCCGGATCACTTGACGATGGTTATGTCGGGAGTGTCGGTTGTCACGGTGATCGTCTGTTTCCAGGTTGCGGCCTGGGTGCTGTTCCTGTGGTAGAGGAAGCCTTCGCCAATCCGGAAGGCGGGGGCGTCGCCGCTCCAGCCGGAGCGTCCGTAGAGGTGCGCCTGGTAGGCGCCGGCGGCTGTCTCGGTGAGGTAGTCGCTGGAGCCGGGTGTGAGGCCGAAGCCGGTGATGGCGCCAGCGACGGGAAGGACCGAGCTGCGGGCGTTGAGAGCGCCGCCGGTCAGGGTCGTGGTGGCGGTGTGGGGGACGGTACCGGTGACGGTCAGGGTGAGGGGGGTCGCGGCGGGATTGGTGACACGGATGGTGTCGCCCGTGCGGATGTCGAACGGTCCTGACCAGCTCTGGCGGCCCATGAGGGCGCTTTGTTCCTGGCCGGCGTTCCAGCGGGTGGCAATCGTGCCGCCGGGGGCGGCGGGGATCAGGGCGGTGAGTTTGATGACGCCGGTGCCCGTGGTGTCGAGTTGGCAGGCGATGAGTTTTACCTGGCCGGCGGGGATGGTGATGCGGTAGTGGCCGATGAGGGTGGTGTCATAACGGATGGTGTCGCCGGTGGCGGGGGCGCCGGTGGAGGAGTCCACGGGGCGGAGGGTGGTGGCGACGCGGTAGAAGCGGGCCGGAGTGGCGGGGGGGAGGGGGGCGATGATGAGCTGGAGGGCGTGGGCTTCGTCGGAAATGACTGCTGTCCAGGTGGAGGGGGCGGCCACGGTCCATGGGCCGGCGAGGTCGGTCGCGGTCAGGAGGAAGAGTTTTTCCTCTTCGAAGGTGGTGGCGTGGCCGGTGGTGCCGGGGTTGGGGTCGATGGCGCCGTCCAGGACGATGCCGCCGGGGTTGGTGGGATCGGGGAGCACGGTGAGGGTGGCGTCGTCAAGGGCGGGCGGGCGGGTGGGCTGGACGGCGGTGACGGTGATGGTGACGTTTTTGGTGACGGAGGCGGGCCAGCTGACGATGAGGGGGCTGCTGGTGGTGTGTTTGCCGTCGAGGTTGGTGGCGCGGAGGGTGTAGGCGCCGGGGGCGGTGACGGTGTGGCTTGTCTTGCCCGTGACGGTCTGGTCGCCGTCGGGGGTGATCAGGGTGAGGGTGGTGGCTCCGGTGACGGTCCAGGTGAGGGTGGCGCGTTCAACGGGGCGGGCGGTGAGGGTGTAGGTGTGGGTGCCGGTGGTGTTGGTGAGGGTGAGGTTGCCGGTG
>JAISAX010000273.1 GCA_031266495.1 Opitutaceae bacterium | reverse complement strand
CCCCCACACCCCACACCCCCCCCCCCCGCGGGGGGGGGGCCCCAAAACTGCGCTATTACAGTGGCTTGCGTCATTTTTTCCTTCGTAACCACATTCATAAACACCGCATTTTCAACGGTGCGGGTTGTGGTTATGTGAGACGTGTTGCGCATGTGATGTGATTCGTGACGGTGCCAGCGACGGCGGCAAATGAACTGGCGAACCTGAGAGGGCATTGCGCAATGGCAAGTGTTTTTTGGGAGATTCGCAAATTTCCGCAAATTTTGCAGATTTCGGCAAAACGCGACGAGACAGGGGCGGGAGCGAAGGTTGAAGCGGCGTCCCGCTGCCTGGCGTCACACCCCGCTCTTCCGGAAACTCCCCGGCGGCTGTCCGGTTTTTTCGTGAAACACGCGCCCGAAATACCCCGGCTCGCGAAACCCGCAACGCCGGGCGATTTCCTTGAGCGGCAATTCCGTGCCCCGCAACAACCGCGCCGCCTCCCTGATCCGGCGCCCGAGCAGCCACTCGCCCGGCGGAGCGCCAAACCGCGCCGTGAACAACCTCGTGAAATGAAACCGCGACAACCCCGCGGCCCGCGCCAGATTGTCCACCCCCGGTCCCGACGCGTCCGCAAGATGCTCCTCCGCGTACCGCCGCGCCCGCTCCAGCGCCGCCACATGAGGCGCGCACGATTCCCGCGCCGATGCCGACGCCGGAGCCAGCGCCAGCATCGCCATCAACCACCGGTAACTCCAGGCCGACGCCTCGAACGCCGACGTCACCCGCCCCTCCAGCGCCGCCGTCACAAACTCCGCCCCCAGCCGCACCGGCTCCGCCTCCGGCGCGATCTCCGCCAGCGACCCGTGCGCCTGCTCCACCCGCGGCCACAGCCGCATCACCTCCAGCCCATGCAGGCACAGATAAAAAAACTCCCATGATGCCCCCGCCGCTTCCGGCAACCAATAACGATTGTCCGCCGGAAAATGCAGCAACATCGCCCTCCCCGGCGACACCTCGCAGTCGCGCTCCCCCACCCGCAAACGCCCGCGACCGGCAAGCGTGTACTGGAACAGCACGAATTCCGACCGCCCCCGCTTCAACCCATGCCAGTCATACGCCGGCGACGTCTCCGTCATGTGCCCCAGACCGCTCGCCATCGCATGCAACGACGCCGTCCGCGCCGGGAAAAAAACCGGACAGGCCCCGACCGGAATCTTTCGGGAAAGCCGTCTCAATGCATTTTTCGACAAAAGCACAAAACTGCAAAAAATCGCACATTCATCCCGTAGCAACCGGGAAAACACTTTGCTACTATCGAGCACGATCCCGCATTTCCCATGATCCGCATCGCCTTCATCGGAGCCGGCTCCATCGGCTTCACCCGCAAACTCGTCGCCGACTTGCTCGCCGTGCCGGAGTTTTCCGGCATCGAACTCGCCTTCACCGACATCAACCCGCGCAACCTCGACATGGTGACGCGCATCTACCGCGCCGACATCGCCGCCAACGGACTCGGCAAGACGCTGCGCCTCGTTGCCACCACCGACCGCCGCGCCGCGCTCCGCGGGGCGAAATACGTTTTCTGCGTCGTGCGCATCGGCGGACTCGAAGCCTTCGCCACCGACATCGAAATCCCGCTCCGCTACGGCATCGACCAGTGCGTGGGCGACACGCTCTGCGCCGGCGGCATCATGTACGGCCAGCGCGGCATCGCCGCCCTGCTCGATTTCTGCAGGGACATCCGCGAAGTCGCCGCCCCCGGCTGCATCCTCTTCAACTACGCCAACCCCATGGCCATGCTCACCTGGGCGGCCAACACGCACGGCGGCGTCCGCTGCATCGGCCTCTGCCACGGCGTGCAACACGGCCACACGCAAATCGCCGAAGTGCTCGGAGTGAAATCGCGCGGCGAGGTGGACATCGTCTGCGCCGGCATCAATCACCAGACATGGTATGTGAAAATCCGTTACGCCGGACGCGAGATCGGCGGCGATGAACTGCTCGCCGCCTTCGAGCGGCACCCGCGCTATTCCCGCACGGAAAAGGTGCGCATCGACATGCTCCGCCGTTTCGGCGTTTACAGCACCGAATCCAACGGACACCTGAGCGAATACGTGCCCTGGTACCGCAAGCGCCCCGCCGGGATCAGAAAATGGATCGACATGGAAGAATGGATACACGGTGAGACCGGCGGCTACCTCCGCGTGTGTACCGAAGGCCGCCACTGGTTCGAGGAAGAATTTGGCGGCAACCGGAAAATCGCACCACTCGCCTACGCTCCGGAAACCCGTTCCGACGAACACGGCTCGCGCATCGTGGAAGCGCTCGAAACCGGCCGCATCTATCGCGGGCATTTCAACACGATCAATCGCGGCGTCATCAAAAACCTGCCCGACGACTGCGTGATCGAAGCCCCCGGCTATGTGGATCGCAACGGCATCAACCTGCCAGTCGTCGGCGACCTGCCGCCCGGCTGCGCGGCGGTGTGCCATGTGTCGGTCAACGTGCAGCGCCTCGCGGTCGCGGCGGCGGTTTCGGGCGACGATGCGTTGCTGCGCCAGGCGTTCATGCTCGATCCATTGACCGGCGCCGTCTGCAACCCGCCGGAGATCTGGCAACTCGTGGACGACATGCTGGTGGCGGGCGAGAAGTGGCTGCCGCAATACGGCCCCGCCATTGCCACCGCGAAACGCCGCCTCGCCACCGAACCGCGCCTGCGGACCCGCCCCGGGAAACCGGCCGCCGCGAAAAAGACCCGCACCCTCTCCGAACTCCGCAAGACCCGCGCCAACCCCCGCGCCGGGCACTGAAGGCGACGGATAGCTTGATGCCGCCGCCAGCCACTGACTGCCTCGGGGCGGAATTCAAGCTCGTTGGAGCGTGAATTCGTGCAAGCCGGGGCCGTAATCGACCTCGATCTCGCCGGTGAAACCCGGCGGCGTCTCAAAAACTGCCCGGCTGCCTTCGGGCACCGTGAACTTCACGACAAGCGAGTCGTCTCCCAAGTCCCAGCGGATACTGGCGTCTCCTTGCGGCGTTTTCAACGACGCCTCGGCCCAGGTGAGTGTGCCGCCCGGATGAGGGCGGAATATCACGCGACGATAACCCGGCTCCGCAGGATCCGGTTCGATGCCCGCCACCGTGCGATACATCCACGCTCCCACCGCGCCGTAAGCATAGTGGTTGAACGAGTTCATGCCTTTGTCCTGAAATCCTTTTTTCGGAGACCATCCATCCCAGTGCTCCCATATGGTGGTGGCGCCGTTTTTCACGGGGAACAGCCAGGAGGGAAACGTCTCCTGTTCCAGCAACGCGCAAGCCGTATCGAGTTCACCATGACGCTCCAGGACGTCGAGCAGGAAGGGTGTGCCGACGAAGCCGGTGGCGAGGTGCATGCCCCGGTTTCTGATGTCGCGGACCAGCGAGCGAGCCATGACCGGGCGCTGCGATTCCGGCACGAGATCGAAGTGAAGGGCAAGGACATGGGCGGTCTGAGTGCCAGAGACGATCAGCCCGTCGGGTGTGACGAAACGCCGGCGAAAGGCCGCGACGACTTCGCCGTGCAGTGCGGCAAAGCGTTTCGACTCCGCATCCTTGCCGAGCACGCGGGCCACCCGGTTCATGATGTCGAGATCGTAGGCCAGGAAGGCGGTGCCGATCAGATCGTGGGGAGTGGCGCCCTTGCAGGAGTCCGGGCCGTCCGGCGCGAGCCAATCGCCGAAACCGGACCAGCTTTCGCGATCAGGATGCGCGCGGATGTGGCCGATGCACCAGTCGTCACACTGATGGTCGATCCAGGCGACCATGGAGTCGTAGTGGTCGGCGAGGATATCCTTGTCACCATAGCAAAGATAGATGGTCCACGGGCAAATGACGTGCGCGTCGGACCACGCGGGGCCGCCGTCGAATTTGTTCACCCCCCAGATCACGTTCACGCCGTTCGGATCGGGAGCCACGGAGGGGATGGCTCCGCAGGGGGCTTGCGCGTCGCGCAAATCCTGTATCCATTTTTTAAAGAAACCGTGCACATCGAGGTTGAAGGCGGCGGTGCGCACGAATACCTGGGCGTCGCCGGTCCAGCCGAGGCGTTCGTCGCGTTGCGGGCAGTCGGTGGGCACATCGAGGAAGTTGCCCTTCTGCCCCCACACTATGTTGCTTTGCAGTTGGTTGAGAAGCGGGTTGGAGCAGGCGAAATGGCCGGTCGCCGCCATGTCGGAGTAAATCGCGACAGCGATGATGGAGAGCGGTGTATCGCGTGTGAGGCCGGTGACTTCGGCGTAGCGAAAGCCGTGAAAGGTGAAGCGTGGCTCCCAGATTTCCGGACCGCCGCCCTTGCAGGTGTAATAATCGGTCGCGGCGGCGCTGCGCAGGTTGTCGTAGTATGGGTCGCCCCCGGAGATGAGGATTTCGCTGTGCCGGATTTTCAGGGTGGTCCCCGCCGACGCCTCCACCGTGATGCGCACCCGCCCGGCGATGTTCTGGCCAAAGTCGAACAAGCGGGAGTCCCCGGGGCGGTTCCCGATGATTTTGCCAACAAAAGTCTCGTGACGTTTCACTCCCGGGCCGGGCGATGGCTCGATCACCAACCCGGCGGGAGCCACCATCGGCGTGACCGGCAGCCAGGCGGCATCGTCGTAGCCGGACCCGGACCATCCGGACAATTCCTGACGCGCATCGTAAGTCTCGCCGTGGAGAATCTCGTTTTCGAGGATGGGGCCACGGTTGACCTTCCACGACGCATCAGTCGCGATGGTCAGCGAGCGTCCATCCGCCAGCCAGATGTCCAGGCGGGCGAGGAAACGCGGGCGGTCGCCGTAAATCTGGCGTTTGAACCAGCCGACATGCCCCGAATACCAGCCTTCGCCAAGGATGGCGCCCAGCACATTTTCCCCCGGCCGGAGCAACGCGGATACGTCATGAGTCTGGCAATACACGCGCTTGTGATAATTGGTCCAGCCGGGGGCGAACACCCGGTCGCCCACCACGCGTCCGTTGATTTCGCATTCGTAGAGGCCCAGTGCGGTGGCGGTGAGGGTTGCGGCGGCGACGGGCGCATCGAGGACGAAGCCTTTGCGCAACCAGGGCGCCGGCGACGAACTTTGTTTGCCGCCGCCATGGGAAGCGGCGATCCAGATTGCGGGACCAGGCAGGACGGGCTGGAGCTTTTCAACGATCCCGGCGGGCACGCGCAGGAGCGTCCCGTGGCGCGCGCCGGGAGGCATCGAGACCGGTCCGGCATCCTCCCATGTGACAAAGTCGCGGGTTTTCACCGCGCCGTAATGCTTTTCCCGATATACGTCGTGGTAAACCCGGATCTCGCCCCCGATTTCCAGCGACGCCGGCCCCTCCACCCAGTCGCGCGAAATCGGGGCGGAGGGCGCGGACCACGGCCCGGTCGGCGACGGACCCGAGACCCATTTCAGGTGCTTGCGGGGTTCGGGGTGGCGCGTCTCGTCCTTGTAAACCAGATACCAGCAATCTCCGCGTCGCACCAGCGAGCCGTCGATCACCGGGTAGCCAGGGTCGAACAGCAGCCTGGCGGGAGTCAGAGTGATGAAGTCTCGCGTGCGACAGGCGTAGAGGCGGTGATTGTATCCGTCTTCGCAACTGCCGGCAGTTGACGCGAAACGTCCTGCCACGGTGGATGACCAGAGGATGACGAATTCGCCGGTGGCATCGTCGAACGCCAGTTCAGGTGCCCAACAATTTCGGCAACCAGGCTCGTTGGCCATTACGGAAAGTGTGCGCTGCTCCGACCATCGGACCAGATCGTGCGACGACGCGTAGCCGATGGTTTGCCCGTCCCAGGAGGTCGTCCAGACCAGATGAAACACTCCACCCGGTCCGGGGAACAGATGGGGGTCACGCATCAACCTCGATTCGCCCACCTGAGGCTTCAGGAAAACGCGGCCGTTCCCCAGCGGAGTCCAGGAACGGCCATCCCGGCTTGTGGCCAGCCGGAGACCGTCTTGCCCTTTCCCGGTAAAATAGGAGAAGAGAAAACAGGATGCTTCGTTCATATGGAAGGTTCTGAAAATTCATTTTTGAACAGAAGGAAACGAAGAGAACGACGGGAAAACAAAGAAGACCATGAATGATAGAAGATTTATTCTAATTAAATTAAATAGAAACAAGCAGTCTGTATCCTTGGTTGTTCTTCGTTCTCTTTGTTACCTTCTGTTCAATTTCCGGAAGTTCCCATATGTGACTTATCGGTCGAATATCACGATGGGCCAGTTGTCCGTTGTTTTGCCGAAGCCCAGGTCCGGTGCGATCGAGATGACGCTTTCTTGTTTGAGGCCATCGTTGTCGGTAATCTGAAGACTGAAGCCCAATCCCTGCCGGATGAGGTTCCTGGTCAATCCGATGCCATCGAACGGGATTTCCACCTCGTAAATCGTTTCCCGGGCGGATTCATCCCGGCGTGTTTTGGCGGATATTTTCCGGAGCGCCTTGTCTGGTGAGTGCCCGACCGGGGCAATTTCGATATGAACGCTGGTGGGGGCAGATTCGAGATGCGCAAAAGATATGTCCCACATCGGGGAATTCCCGGGAATGATTATATTGAGTCGCAATTTGTCCTTGAGCCATGTGTCCGTTCCTGTGACCGGCCATGTATGAATGTCGTCCGTTACGATTACCTTGAAATGGAGTGCATCATTTTTTTCGCACAGCCAGATTTTGGCGCCAAGATCATCGGGACCTTTCCAGAAAAGGTGTGCGTTGGAAGGTTCGTTGACGACGAGTGATGTTATCTGGTTCGCATTATCCAGCACAAAGGTCGGGGTATCGGAAAAGTCACCCTGGGGAATGGACATGATTTGTCTGATTTTGTATTTGACCTTTCCTTGATACAGATCGCCAACCCGGACGCCCAGAGAAAGGGATGGCGGCGTATTTCCGGTTGCGGAGGAAAACGTTTCAAGTGGTGCGGTAAACAAGATGTCACGTGTTTCGCCGGGGCGAAGATTAATGGCGTTTTTATCCAGGGCGAGGGGGAGATTGGTCCCTTGCGAGTTGGCGAGCTGAAAATCCAGATCAAGATCTTGTTCGGCAGGATTTTTTATGGTGAGCAGGAAATGGCGGTTTTTGTCGGCGTGTGCCGTTTGTGTTTCGCTGATCTGAAACAGTTCCCCGCCGACAATGGGGACGTTCTCTTGTTGTATGATGCGCAATGTCGAGGGGCGTTGGCATGTCGGCAGGACCAAGGCTCCGTTAATAACATTAATCGGCGTTTCATTTCCCCAAAGATCGACGATGGAGGCTTTCCCGGTGATTTGCGTGATGATGATCGGACGAATATCTGTGTTCGTATCGGTATTCCAGTTGGCGAGCAGATGATCGCCGGATTTTCCGCGAAACAGGTAAGCATATAATCCGGGGCCAAGATCATGAGCGCGGACAAATTTGCCTTCGCGGTAATAACGCGCCAGCATGTTGTAAGTCACGTAGGCAGGTTTGGGGTAAAAATCCCTGGTGACGAGACCGAAGTTGTGCTCGTTGTTATTGGGATCAAAACCTTTGTTGCGGAGGTTATACCAGTTGTAGCCGATGGCTCCGTTGGCCCAACTGTAGAGAAGTTTCCGGAAGAGCGTTTCCGCCTGTCCTGTCTCCCCGACATGGATGGAGGATATTGCGGTTTCATTGGGCCACCAGGGTTTGTCGTCGCCAAGTGATGCGCGCATGGCGGCGAGGTTCTGGATGTGGTACTCGTAACGTTGAAACGAACCGTGTCCGTGAAAGGCCAGAATATCGTAGTAGTCTTTTCCCGTGCGGATGGTTTTTTCCAAAAAATCCGGGTCGCTTGTAATGCCGGGCGCGAGTTTCGATTGAGTGAAACCACCTGATTGCACGGTCGTTTCGGGGGCGATTTTTTTTGTTTCACGGTAGGCTATTTCCATCAGGCGGACGTATTCCCCGGGGGTGAAATTGGCGAAGCCGATCAGGTCGGGTTCATTCCATGTTTCCACAAAACGGATGCGTCCCTTGTAGCGTTCGATAAATGTTTTGATAAACGTTTTCCAATGGCCGTAATCCGGGCGCGGTCTTCCCCAATGTGCCTTGGGATTGGCAGGTTTCCAGTCGGCGGCGATAGCCCATTTGGGGAATGGCCCCGGGTAAGTGGAAGCCAGCTCGATGTCGTGTTTTCCGAATTCATTGAGGACAAAATCGAAGCTGTCGAAATCCCATTTGTCCGGGGTTGGTTGCATGCGGCGCCAGTCGATGCCTTCGCGAAGGACTTTGACACCTGCCCACGCGGCGGCCTGTGCCATCAGTTTCTGGTGATCTCGCGAATACCATTGAGGGTGTTCGTTTATGCCGAAGAGAAATCCTTTCGCGCGTCCGGGGACAGGACCGGCGGGGGGCATGTAGCAGTAGCTTGGGTTTTGCTCGCGAACCTCACTTTGCGGATGCCGGGTTGTTTTAATATTCAATTTGTAAACGCCGTAGCGAAGAGGAGCCGGGAGGGGAATGAATACATCGGATTTCCCTCCGATGGAAAAATCCTTGCTGACAGGGGGGGGGGAGGGGGGGGCACCGGCAAAGGTGATTGTATAGCGGAGATTGATGGACGCCTCTTTTTCTCCATGATTGTTGAGGCGGATTCCCAGGAGATTTTCTTCGCCGGGTTTAAGCACATGCAACGGGTTTCCTGTTTCAAGGGTAACAATTACCGGAGCGCTTATTACATCACCGGGATCGGCGACTGGTATTCCGGCACCGATGCAGTGGGTGACGTGGCTTGCAAATATCAACAACAGGCAGAGCAACATGTTGATGCAGGTGGATACAATGCCATGAATGCGAATGGCCGGATTATTAGTGTCCATTAGTGGTTAAAAAAAACGTTAAACAGGCAACATTGAGATCAGGGTTGATAAAGATAGCCGCGCCAAAACGGAAGGCTGTTGGCGGGTCTGGCGGTGATCTCGTCAGTCAAAACGACGGACCTAGTGTGTGCGTCTGCGAAGACTGCATTCATTTTGTTGTTGTGACGTGGAGGTGTCATTGCCCGAAAACTACGACGGGCCAGTTTTCCGATGTCTTGTCGCGGCCCAATCCGGGATTGAGGGCCATGAAACTCTCACGCGTGGCGCCGTCATTGTCATTGAGCAGGATGTTGAAGCCAAACCCGAGCTTCGCGGTCTTCCTGTCCAGACCGATGCTGTCGAGGGGAATTTCGGCTTCATGGATCGTTTGCCTGGCTGTTTCGTTCCGGCTGGTTTTGAGTGTCAAGTTTTTCAATACATTTTGGGACGAAAAGCCCCTGGGCGATTGCCAGACGAAGACTTCCGATGCTCCGGACGCCAGGTGCGTGAGGCCGATTTCCCAGAAAAGGTTTTGTCCGGGCACATCGATTCCCAATTGAACGTTGTCGCCGGACCACACGGCTTCCCCGGAAAACGGTTGCGAGTGAATGTCGTCGGTCACGATGACCTTGATTTTCAGTTTCCCGTCCTTTTCCGCCAGCCAGACTTTTGCGCCGAGATCATCCGGCCCTTTCCAGAAAAGATGGGCGGTGGAGGGTTCGTTCAGCACGAGTGGAGTCACCTGGCTCTGATCATTGAGTTCAAAGGCGGGCAATCTCCCGAAATCACCATGCTGGATACACGTGGCGATTTGCACGTTGTAGTCGAGTTTCCCTTGCCACAAATCGCCGATGCGCATGTCGAGCATGACCGATCCCGACCTGGATGCCCGGGCCTGGGTGGCGGGCATGGGGTTTGCCGTTATGTTGAAGACGACATCGCGCACTTCTTTTGGCGGCATGATGACGGTATGGCGGTCCGGAGTGATTTGCAGTCCCGGGGGGGCCGTGAAGTTCAGGCTGAAGGCGAGATTCTGGCTGCCCGGGTTGTTGAGGGTGAAGGCAAAGTCGCGTTTTGTCCCGGGCAACACAGTCAGTCTTTCCTTGATTCTGAATAATTCCCCGACAAAGGCGGGCTCGTTTGTCTGTCCGCTGATTCGAAGCGTTGACGGGCGCGGCGTCACGGGCAGGACGACCGTTCCGTTGGCAATCTGGATCGGGGTTTCATTGCCCCACAGATCGACAGCGGAAGCCTGGCCGGTGACATTGGTGACAATGACGGGGCGGGAGTCGCCCGTGAATGAATCACCATTCCAGTTGGCCAGCAGATAATCACCGGTTTTGCCTTTGAACAGGTAGCCATACAAACGGGGACCGATGTTGATCCCCCTGACAAATTCACCTTCGCGGTAGTAGCGCGCCAGCATGTTGTAGGTGGCGTAAGCGGGTTTGGGATAAAAATCCCGGGTGACGAGGCCGAAATTATGCTCGTTGTTTTTCGGATCAAAGCCCTTGTTCCGGAGGTTGTACCAATTGTATCCGATAGCCCCGTACGCCCAACTGTAGAGGAATTTCCGGAAGAGAGTTTCCGCCTGGCCGATCTCGCCAACGGAAATGGCCGAGATGGCGGTTTCGTTGGACCACCAGGGTTTGGTGTCGCCGAGGGAGGCGCGCAATTCGGCGAGCTTGGTGATGTTGGTGACGTAGTGGCCGAAGGAGCTGTGAACGTGGATGGCAAAGATGTCATAAAAATCTTTCCCGAGGCGAACCGACTTCTCCAGAAAATCCGGATCAGGCGAGTTGGCCGCGTTTACCTTGAATGCCGTGAATCCGCCGGATTGCACCTGGATGCCGGGGTCAATCTTCTTCGTCTCGGTGTAGGCTATTTCCATCAATTTGACATATTCTTCCGGAGTAAAATTGGCGAAGGAGAGCAGATCAGGCTCGTTCCATGTTTCCACAAAACGGATACGGCCTTTGTAGCGCCCGGCGAAGGTGCGGACGAAAGTTGCCCAGTGTCCGTAATCCGGGCGGGGACGTCCGCGGTTGACCGGCCTGGCGGGTTTCCAGTCGGCGGCGGTCGCCCATTTGGGCAGCGGCCCCGGATATGTGGGCGCCAGTTCGATGTCTTGTTTTTCGAATACCTCAAGAAAATGGTCGAAGCTTTCAAATTTCCACTGACCCTTGACGGGTTCCATTTTGCTCCAGTCGATCCCGTCACGGATGACCTTGATGCCCGCCCAGGCCGCAGCCTGGGCCATAAGTTCCTGTTCGGGACGCGGATACCACTGGGGGTGTTCGCTGATACCGAAAATAAATCCCTTGGCCCGCCCTGGAACAGGACCGGCCGGGGGCATGTAGCAATAGCTCACTTCCTTGCCGGCAAATTTTCCCCGTTCGTCGGCGAGCCGGATGCCGAGTTTGTAAACGCCATATTTTGTCGGGGCGGGAAGTTTGACCTGGCTTTCCCCGTGGGACGGGAGCGCCAGTTCCCGCGTGAAGGTTTCCGGGGCATCTTTTCCGCCTGCAAAAACAAGGGTGTATTCAAGTTTCACGTTGGCGGCCCAGGATCCCGGATTGATCAGTTTGATGGCGAGCAGATGTTCCTCGCCGGGTCTGACGACGTGTATCGGGTTTCCTGTTTCGAGTTTCGTTTGCACGATGCCCCTGGTCACTTCCACCGCCACCGGGCCGATGCCAAGCGTGCCGGTCGATTGCCGGTCCTTGTAACCGACCGACACCCCGTAGATTTTCAGGGGCGGGTCGATTTTCTGATTGGCTGGCTTGCCTCCCCATCGCACCGGAGGCGGCTTCGAGACATCAATGGGGAAGATAATCTGCTGCCAGCCTGTGACGTTTTGAGGGAGGTTTTGCTGGAACTGAAAAACCTCATTGTGCCGATCCAGAATGCGCAAGGTGATCAGGGTGGCCCGGTTGTTTTCGGGGATGTAAACGTCCATGACTATGTTCGCCTGGATGAAATCGGGCAGCGCCGGTCTTTTGGCCGAGTGAAAACTGAACTCGCAAAAAGGTTTTTGGGTACCGTCCCATGTGACTTCAAATGCCGGGCGTCCTCCGAGTTCCCTGGTCTGTCCGGATTGGCCAGAATTCTTGAATCGGAATCCCATCTGCGGGCCTTCGGTCGCGAGATTGATAATGGTTTGGGGCGCCGCGAGGCAGGACGGCGGAATGATCGCCAGCGGTATCAGAAAATACATTACGAGACAGGTGACAACCAGGGGCGGGATACGTGTTGTCATGTTTGCGATTCGGGAAGTGGATTGTTTTCGCATGGAGTTCTTATGGAGGGGGGGGGGGGGGGGGAGGGAGAGGCTTGTTTTTGGCGGACGGGATGCTGTGAAAATGGCGAAGGATGGTTTAATCGCGCCCAAGCCAGAAGAGGATGTAGGGGGATGCGGTGATTGCAGTGGTAACGGAGATCGCCTTGGTGTGGCCGTCGAGAAACACGACATTGGCCTTGTTGTTGTGGCGGGCGTAAATGGTGTTGTTCTTGCATTCGCTGCCTTCTCTCGTATCCGCAAAGAGCAGTGTTTGGGATGGCACTTCGAAGCGTGAAAGAAGAACCGTCTTTTTCCCCTCAGCGTCTTTTTCCACGGCATACGATGGTTCGAAATGGAAGTTGACGCCGTAACTGCGCTTCGTGGTGAATGGATCCGAATAGACCTTGGGGCACTCGAAGATGCTGTCCTTGAGATCGGGAGGAGGGTTTCCGCTGATGTTGATGACCTTGTTTTTTTGCGCCGGATATGCGTAGGGCCAGAGTTTTTTTGAGAAATTGTAGTCCGCGTGCATGAGCTTTCCGTTGTTGTCTTCCGAATACAAACGGGCGACGATTCCCATCTGCCGGAGATTGCCGAGGCATTGGGCTGCGCGGGCGGAATCACGGACTTTTCCAACGGTCGGGATAATGATGGCGGCAAGGATGCCGATGATCGCAATGACGGTCAGAAGCTCGATGAGCGTGAATGCCCGGGCGGATACGCCGCAGCGGGGCGAGAGTGAATCGGGGGTTCGGGGATGCATGGGAGGAGTGCGCGTGGTTTATGGAGTGATGGTGACAGGTTGTTGGTTGGCAGGAAGGTCAACCCGGCGAAGTCCGGTGTTACGGTGCCAGACGAGAACGCTTCCGGCCTCGGCTCCGACAAGGGTGACGGAGGATCCGTCAGGCGAGATTGCGAACCGGGTGACGAAGACGGGAGGGAGATATTTTTCGGGATTGCCGATAATCGCCCAGCCATGAACGACAGGCGAAAGGATGACGAAGGCGTCGGTGAGCGGCGCAAGCGTGAAGGGAACGGACGGTTCTCCGGAGGTGAGAAGACGGATGGCGCGGGTGAGGGTATCGTAGAGGAGGATTTGCCGGTTTTCGGAAGCGAGCGGGGCGCCCGCGCCACTTGCACCTAGCGAGAGCATCGCTTCGCGGTGCCGGAGATCATCCATATGCCATGTGCCGCGCACGTCTTTTCCCGGATGCGTGAGATTGTAAGCGGCCAGCGCCGCGCATCCGTGCGGCAGGGGCGCGATGACACGCCAGGCCTCGTCGTCCTCGTAAGGATCAATGAATACGCTCTCCGGCAGGGGAACCGCGGGCGCCAGCGGACGCAGGATGCGGCCATCGGAAAGGTGAAGCGGCCCGATCAGTTCCCTGACAAAATGATCGGGATGATCGGACAGATAAACGGGACCGCCGGAAATCGCCTTGCTGCGGGCCATGAGCGCGCCGGCCACCCGGTCGCTGCTGTGAAACATGTCGTGGTCGCCCCAAACCGTTTGCCCCATCCAGAGCATGTTGCCGAAGGAATTGTGCAGGTGGTGCTTCGCCCGCCAGGCGTCCTCCTTCTTGTAGTCCTCGCTGCATCGCATGACTTGCGACACGGGTTGATGGAGCACGCACAGGTTGTTGTGCGCCATGCAGCCGATGATCGCGTCAAAATGCTCCGCGACGATTTTTTCGAGCGCATGGCGGCAGCCGACGGCGGCGGCGACGGCGTTGTTCACGGCGGACGAATCGGCATATTTCTTCAAGTTGCCGGCCTGGTTGTCCACCTTGATGAAATCGAAACCGGCTTCGTGAACCGGCTTCGTGAATGCCTCGTAAAACACCTCGGCGTCGCCCGGAAATTCGCCGGGGAGTTTGGGTGAGCGGGGATCGTCGGGATCGAGCGAGACGAGATGCCGGTCAACATCGTCGCCGAGTTTATGATACGGAGCGATGCCGCCCCAGTAACCGTTGTGGTTCAACCAAAGCCCCAGCCAGCGAAGGCGCGGATTGGCGGAGGCTGCGGCGCGGACCGGCGCCCAGCCACGCGGAAATTTTTCAGGATGTGGATGCGCGCTGTGCAGAAGGCGGGCATTTATGGCCGCGAGGGCCGTGCCCGGCCCGTTCTCCGCCCCTTCCTGAGTCTGCAAAAGCGGATCGGCGGCGCGGCTGCCATCGTCGATATGGCCATCGTCGATCAGCGCCCAACGCACGGGAACCGGAGAGGTCGCGAGGGCGCGCAGGGCGTCGGTGATGACGCCTTCGTTGATGTCGAGTTTGTATTCTTCAAACGAACACCATCCGAGGTATTCGAAAACTTCCGGATACTGTTTTTGCCTGCGAAGGCGTCCGAGTCCGCGAATGGTCGGGTGCGCCAACGCGAGTTCCCAGGCGCGAGCCGTGGCGGCATAGGGAGTGGAGGAGCGGGCCGTGGCGAGAAGAGGAAGTTCTCCGGAGAATGCCGTTTCGGCGAAGCCGAAATGAGCGGCGTCAACGCGCAGCGAGACGTCGGTGTCGCCGCGCAGCCAAGCGACGGATCGCATTCCGACCAGAGGGAGGAGGGCGAGAAATGATCCGTCGTGCAGCTCGAAAATAGCGAACATCCCGCCGCGTTTGGCGCCGCCCAACCCGGACGGACTGTGAAGGGGCAGCGGGTGGCACTGGTTGTAACCTTCCGGCCAGAGATCAAGGGCGGGGTTGATGGCGTGGCGCTGGAATGGCGCGTAATAGCAACAGCGTTGCCAGCGTGGCAGGTTTATCGGACGGGAATGGAGAATGCCACTGGCGTCCGGCCGGGCATTTTTTTGATGGACAGTGGACACACCCTCCCGGGCGGCATCAATGGCGTATTGGTCCGCCGGTGCTGTTTGCACGGCAAGCCGTGGCGATGGATCAAGGAGGGTGTTCATTGGAGATACCCGGATGGCTGGCAAATGACGGCAGGCGGCATCCCGGGACATTTCCGGACAATCAACGATGCGGACCGGGTTTTCAGGAATGCGCGAGGATCCTTCCACATGCCCCTCATTTATTTTCCAGCTTTATGCCTGCGATGGAGAAAGGCCGCCCCCAGCACCGCCAAACCTGCAAGGGTCGCCACTGTGGCAGGCTCGGGAACCGTGGACGTGCTCAGCAAAAGATGTGGCTTGAGGGAACTATCCACGGAGGCTTCGATGGAGTGGAAGGTAAATCCTGGATACACATTTGTATATCCGCCCTCGTTGCTCTGATTATAGGCAATGGCAAGTATCAGCGTGACTTTCTTGTCGGTGGCCCGGGTTGCGCCTGTGCCATAGTGATCCCCTGAATTACCAATCGCCCAATTGAGATAATCGGCCAGTCCGCTCCCCGTCATGGTGACAGACGTGCCAGCAGAAGTTAACGTATCAATCGCAAATGACCCCAGAAGCGCGGTCCCCTCGCTACTGATGCCCGTGGTTGAGGTTGTCGTATTCTTATACGGACCAGAGTTGCTCCAATTGAGAGTGTTCTGGGAAAAAAGAGCCGTGCTGTCAGTGATTCCATACACGTTGACGGTAACGGTGGCACTACTTCCTGAACCACTGTATGTTCCAATAAGTCCCTTTAACGTGAGGCTTAATGCGGAAGAAGAGTCAAAAACCGTTGTGCTCGCCTCAACCCCGGACAAATCGAAGCCAAGATAAATCTTCCGTCCGTAGCCGGGCGAACGCGCCGCAACCTGCAAGTCGATGCCCGCCCCCTTTACGCTGGTCGCTTCGTAAGCGTAAACGAAGGTGTCTTGAGTCGCCACGAGAGGGTCCAGAACTACCGCCGTCAACAGTGAGGGGGTAAATGCTGACACAAGGACGGCAATCAAGCTGAGGGTGGCAATCCGGAGCCGGATTCCGGGAATGAGAGGAGTTTTGTTCGTTTTCATGACAATTTATTATTTAGATAATTATGTAGAGATTACGGGTTGTCTGGGCAGGATGTGAAATCACATGGTGGAAACGTTTCCCCTGATTCCAGCTTCGTCAATTATAAAAACGTTTCTATCATGTAATCAGTTTATTAACATATAGTTAAAATATTAAAAAAATCATGTTTTTATCTTTGAACGCAAGAAACACACTTGTCTTCGCATGGCTGACTTGGCGTGATGCGGGATGTGGCATCCGATTCTGATTCATCCTCCCATTCTTCATCGACTCCGGCAGCCGTTTCCCGGCGGAAACGTGGACGCAAGCATTCCTCGCGCAGATCCCGGCAAGCGATGCCTTCCCTGCTCGCGGGACAATCGGACGGGGACGCGGGGAGGCGCGCGCCGGGAATTCGAGAACTTGCCGCGCGTCTGGGGCTGGGCATCAGCACCGTGTCGCGGGCGATGAACAACCGCGACCGCGTCGATGCCGGAACACGTCAACGCGTGATGGCCATGGCGCGCAAGATCGGCTACGTGCCCGATGCCACCGCTCGCCGCCTCAAATCGCATCCGCGCCTGCGCGTCGAACTCCTCTTCTCTCCGTATCCGGATATTCACCACAACATCAACCCCGCCGCGCTGGCGACCATTGACGCCCTGCGCCGGCGGGCGGAGGCCCGGGGGATCTTTCTGACGACACGCGAGCTTTCCGAACCGGGATCGGCGGCGGGTGCGACGATAGCGGCCGATCTCGCCACCCATGTGGCGGAGCAGGCTTCCGACGTCATCGTCACGTATGGCCATTTCCACGACGACACGCTCGACGTCCTCCGCGCCGCTAATCTCCCCGTCGTCTGCCTGCAAAGCCTGCCCGGAGGCCCGCGCCAGATCGGCGTGACGGTGGATACGAAGACCGCCGCGTATCGGGCAGTAAACTACTTGGCGGCGCTCGGACATGTGCGCTTCGCGCTGGTCGCGGGAGGATGGGAATCCCTCCACCACCGCGGGTACATCGAGGGCTTCGCCGAAGCGGTGAACGAGTTCAGTCTGATCTCTCCGGATACATGGCGAATCGCGCTGGCTGCGGCGGATATCAACGAAGAAGGCGCGATGCGCGCGCTTGCGCCGTTAGTGCAGCTTCCCGCAGACGAACGCCCCACGGCCCTGGTGTTTGGCTCCGACTGGCTGGCGATGGGCGGATTGCGCGCGGCGCAAGCGACCGGGCTGGCAGTGCCCGGCGAAACGAGCCTGATCGGCTTCGACAACGTGCCGGCCGCAGCGGAACTCTCGCCGGCGCTAACGACCTTTGATGTCCATCACGACGCCATGGCGGACGCCGTGCTCGATGCGGCGACCGAACTGATGGAAAACCCGCACGCGCCGGAAACTCCCGGACAGGCCGTCCGCATGGTCCACGCCGATCTCGTCAAGCGATCCTCGTGCGCGGTGTGGGGACGGTGACATCCGGAGCGGACCGGTTTTCGCCTGACGAGCCTCCCCTCCCCCCCCCCCCTCCCTGAATCTCGCACATGAGCCGGGGAGCAGGGTTGACCTGACGACTTGCGCTGGCTCCACTTCCGGCCTGCTCGCAAAAGGAAGGGTGGCAGAGTGGTCTATTGCGGCGGTCTTGAAAACCGCTGAGTCGCAAGGCTCCGGGGGTTCGAATCCCTCCCCTTCCGCCAAGTTATAATGCATTGGATCTCGTATGTAACTTACCTGATCCGACTTGGCATGAAACCAGAACCGGATGAATTTGCCCATAAAAACAGATCAGCCATTATCCATACCGAATCGGCGACCTTTACGACCTGTCCGAAATCGCGCGTCGCCCGCTGCAAAAGGAACTGATCCGCTCGCTGGCTGTGTTCAAACTCTGGAATAACGGAGGCCCCGGCCTGGACTTTGAACGCTTCCGGGCACGCATCGAAGCCGGCAGCGACTATGACCTCATGGACCTGAAAAATCTTTTGCGTAAGGATCAAAGTCCGCAACTCGGCGCGATGATCACGCACGTGGTCGAGAACTTTCAGTTCCTTGCGCAGATGACCGAAACCGAGCGGCTGCTTGCTGCCGACGCGGCTCATCATCAACGGGCGATCGCAGAGGCTTTGGCCTCTACATTGGCAACGAAATGAAAATAGTAGCCTGCCTAAATTCACGGCGTTCAAATAGCTGTTTATAGGTCAAGTGCCTTGCGATCGCAATCCTGCATGCTTCGCCAATTTTCATCCAGATCACGGAGCAATAATTCAGCCAGCAGTTCTTCGTCGTAGGCCTTGTCCGCGCCCTGCATCGCTGAGGACAATTGCGGGGACCACGGGGTGGCGATTGGAGTCCCCGTGACAGTGAGAGGGCGTCCAGAATGGCGGGAGCAAGCGTCATGATACGCGATGGCATCGAAACGCCAGGGACGCGCCGCAAACTCGCGGAAAATGCGGTCGGCAATGCCGAGTCCTGGCCAGTCGAAATCGCCGTGGTAATAAAGCATCGAGCCTCCGGCCCTTAATGCACGAAGGAGATGACGGGCAGCCGTCTTGAGTTCGCCATCCACACAGACAAGAGGCGGGCAACGGGAGCCCAGTCGAGTGGCGGCAAGGGCAATGATGGTCGGGTTTTCGCAGACAAATACCCTGGCGGGACAGGCAAGCCCGGCCCAGGGGGTGGCCCAGAGTAACCGGGTGGTCAGGTGAATGGGCTGGACTGCGAGTGTGGCTTGGGTAACGAGCGCGGCCAGAGGCGCATTGCCCGTCAGGCCAAGGTTGAAGGTAAGGACGGGGGCGCTGAGTTCATCGCAAACGATACCGTAGTCGCCCCAGAGTGCGCGGCGGTCGGAGGCGCGGGACGGGAGTGGCTTTTGCCGGCGCAGCGCAAGGTTGCGCAGAATCAGGGTTGAAAGGGTTTGGTTTGGGTCAAGGGCGTGGCTGCCTTCGCAATAAATGGCGGCGGCTTCGGCCAGGGGTTTTTCATCGGCGAGCGGAAGGAGGCGGAGAAGGTTGGCGGCCGTTTCGAGGTGGCGGGTGGCGAGGGCGGTGTCATTGCCAAAAGACCGTTTGAGAAGGCCATCCCGGCGGAGAGCGTCAAGCCATTCGCGATACAGGGGAAACGGAGCGACGTCGAACGCAGCAAGGGTAGCGGGCCAGAAGTCGTTCCATGCCTGCCGGCTGGCGCTGGCGGCGAGTGCCTTGGCGGGGATTGGGCCGCAAACGGCGGCGAGGATGGTTTCCCAATCCGCCGGAAGTGCGGCGGCGGCCAGGGCGTGCGAGATCGCGCCGAGATCGTAGCGGAGGCGTTGGGCGCGGCTGGGGTTGGAGGAGCGGAGAAGCGCGGCATGGCGGCGGCGTTCCTCGTCGGTTGGCGAGGCGAGGGTGAGCGCCGCCGGGAGGGGACGTCCGGCATCGCGGCAGACGCGGAGGGTGTCGATGAATCGTGTCCAGCCGGAAGTCGAAAATATGGCGCGGAGTTTTTCAGCTTCCGGATTCATTGGAAATCGGGAGCGAGGAGGGAGGAGGGGGGAGGGGGCTGTTGTTCGCGCAGTTCAGGAGTGTCGGGAACGATGGTGGGGACGATTTTTCGGCCATTCCAGACAAAGCGAGTGGCAGCAATGGCTTCGGTATCGGCAACGAGTTGGTAGATGGCGATGCCGGAGACACTGGCGTGGGTGCCCCATTCGCGTTCGCTGGTCATGAGGAGGTCGAGATCGAAGGCTTCGAGGAGACCCATGCAACGTGCGCGGGTGGGTTTGTCCATGCCGGCGAAGGCTTCGTCCAGAAGGATGAGGCGGGGGGCGTGGCGGGCGGTGCTGCGGTAGTGGGAGGAGGCGGCGGCCATCTGGGGAATGGTGAGCATGAGGGCTTTTTCGCCGCCGGAACCGGTGCCGTAGCGTTTTCGGGTGAGGCGTTCCCAGCGGTTGTTTTGGTGGCGGTCGGCGGCGTAGGTGTGCCAGCGCCGGTAATCAAGGGCGCGCAGGAGTTGTTCGGTGGCGGTGGCGGCAGGGTCGCGTTCGCGTTGTTCGTTGATGAGTTGGTGGAGAAAATTGCCGACGGTGGCCCGTTCGTCGGTGGTCCACGCGCCTTGGTCGGCAATGAGGAGGCGGCGGACTTGGGGGAGGCCGGCGGGAAGGCCTTCGGTGGCGGGTTCCCAGACGAGGCGGAGGGTGACGCCGAGGGTGGTGGCGCAGCGTGTCATCTCGGAGTTGATGTCGTCAGTGCGCTGGCGGGCGTTTTCGATGAGCGCCTGCAGTTGTAGCGAGACTTCGGTGACGAGATGGCGGTCAATGATGTCGCGTTCGCCGTCGCTGAGGAGGCGTTCGCGGGTGGCGCGTTCGCGTTCGACGGCGGCAAGGCAGAGAGCGGGTGTGTGCTCGTTGCCTTGATAGTGGCAGGTGACGCGGGTGAGGCCGTCGGCGAGGAGATGGCTGGTGACCTGGCAGCCGAGAGGGCCGGTGTGGGTGCGGAGGTCGTTGATTTGCGTATTCAGGTTATTGATACGATGGTTCCATGCCGTGTCGGTGAGGTCGGTGTCGGGGAGGTCTTTGGGCAGGCGGCGGGCAATGGCATAGGCGCGAGTGGGCGACCAATCGTCGGTCTCGATGTCGTGGAGACCGGGATGGGCTTCGGTGTAAAGGCCGTGAAGGAGGGGGAGGCGGAGGTCGAGTGTGGCCGCGGTGCGGCGGGTTTCGGCATCGGTGATTTTTTCACGGGCGGGGGCGAGTGATGTCTCGTAACCGTTGCGTTTCTGGATGGCGGTGGCGTGGTTTTCTTTGGCGATGTCGAGCGCGGTTTGTGCTTTGGTGCGGGCGGTGCGGGCTGCTTCAAGTTCGTTTTGATAGTCCTGGATGGAGGTGCCGAGCGTGCGGGTGAGGACGGAGAGTTCCTCGGCGGCGCGGAGGAAGGCGGTACGGGCGGATATCGCGGCCTCGGCGGTTTGTGTGACTTCTTCGTCGGTGGTGCGGCGGCGGATGGCGAGGCGGTCGGCCTCCTGGCTGGAATTGGCCCAGGCCTGGGCTGCTGTCCAGACCTGGAGAGTGGCTTTGTCGTAGGGTGCCCAGGCGGGGCGGAGTTCGGACAGGCGGTGGAGATGCCCGGCGTAGCCGAGGTCGCGGACTGCGCGGTTGAGGGTGTCTTCGGCCTGCTGGAGGTCCTCGCGTGCGCGATGGGTTTTGCGAATGGCGGTGGTGTAGCCGGATTTGGCGGCATCGAGTTGGCGGTGGGCCTCGGTGCGGAGGGTGAGCGCCGTGGCGATGGCATCGTCGGCGGGGACGGCGGAGTGTTCGGTGGCGGCCTCGGTGGCGCGCGCGTCCAGTTGCGCGGCTTCGTCGTCGAGCGCGTGCTTGCGCTGGTCGAGGGCCTGAAGTTGTGTGTTTAGTTTGTCGATACGATTTAGCCGGGCGGCTTCGCGGCTGGTGGCGCCGAGGTGGACGGTGGCAGGTTTCTGGCCGCGTCCGTAAACGGGGCCGAGTTGCCAGCGTCCGTCGAGCGCGACCCAGTGCGCGGTGCCGGAATCGGGTCCGGCGGCGATGCGGGTGAGGACTGCCCGGAGGGTTTCGGCATTGAGGGCGGCGGATGGGGAGGCGGGTGTATCGGGAAGGTCAGGACGGAGCCAGTCGATGAGCGTTGGGCGGTGGGTGGGGAGGGCGTCGGTGGCAGGTGGAGAGGTGGGAAAAAAGGTGTCGCAGGGGAGGTCGCCGGAGAGGGTGCCATCGGGAGCGATCCATGCGTCGAGGAGCCCGGAGGCTTCGAGGGCGGCTTCGAGTCCGGCGCATTGGGCAAGCGTCAGGTGGGGCTGGAATTCGCAGACTTGCCAGAGGGGAGCGCCGGAGCGGTTGGCGCGGGAGGCGCGGGAGGCGGCGTCGCGTGTGGGAGGCGGGGGGGGGGGAGGGGGGGGGCCGGCGGAGAGGAGTGTGAGTTCGGTGGTGA